>DQED01000207.1:0-3774 GCA_003525525.1 Desulfovibrio sp. | reverse complement strand
GGGGGGGAAGGGCGGGGTCAGAGCGTATTCCGATCTCTCCGAAGGGAAAAGCGGCGAATTCTTTCGTTATGATTGAAGCAATATTGGATTTTCTGGTGTGTCCGGCGTGTCTGCCGCAGGAACATGCCTTGCACCTGACGGCGGGAAAGCGCGAAGGCGGGGATATCGTCGCGGGCGCGCTCACGTGCCCGGCCTGCGGCGCGGCGTATGCCATAGAAGACGGCATCGCCGACCTCGTGCCGCCAGGAACGGCCGTGCCCGCGCCCCAGGCGAAGTACGAGCGGGAGCGCCTCGCCGCCTCCTACCTGTGGAGCCATTTTTCCGATCTCTGGGACGATCCCGAAGCGACCGGGGCCTACGCGGCCTGGATGGCGGCGCTCGGGGACTGCGCCGGAGCGGGACTCGACGCCGGTTGCGCCGTGGGCCGCTTCACGCTGGAACTGGCCGCGCGCACAGGGCTTGCCGTCGGCATCGACCTCTCGCGCAATTTCGTGGCGCTCGCCCGGCGCATCGCACGCGACGGCGGGCTCAGTTTCGACGCGCCCTGGCAGGGCCGCATCACCACCCGCTTCGACTTCGCCCTGCCGCAGCGGCTGCGCCGGGGCACGGCGGAATTCGTGCGCGCCGACGCCCTGCGCCTGCCCTTTGCCCGGGAGCGCTTCGGCGTCGCGGCATCGCTCAACGTCGTGGACAAGCTGCCCGCGCCCCGTCGCCACATCACGGAGTGCCAACGGGTCTGCGCCGCGCCTGCGACGCTCCTCGTGGCCGACCCCTTTTCCTGGTCGCCGGAAATCGCCGCGCCCGGAGACTGGATAGGCGGCACGCCGGAAACCGGCCCGAGCGGTCCCTGCCTCGCCGCGCTGCTGGAAGACGTCCCCGGCTGGTCGGCGCAGGAAAGCGTCGGCGTCGCCTGGAGCATCCGCGACCACGCGAACCGCTTCGAGCGCATCCGCAGCGAAACGGTCGTTGCGCGCCGTGCGCCTGCCTCGTGTCCCGTCCTCGAGGAGGACCGGCATTATGACGAGGGCAACAGCCTCGAATAGTTATTTTTCAGGGTCGCGTCACGCGTCCGCCTCCAGCGCCTCGTCGATGTAGGGCGGGATGGGCATGCCTGCCGCGCGCAGGTTCTCGCGCGCCATGCGCACCTTTTCCAGTGGAATCTCCCGCTCGCGCCAATAGGCTCCCGGATCGTCCAGAAAGGCGGCCATGACCGCGAAGCCCTCCTCGTAGCTGCCGACCTCGTGGCAGCAGTTGACGATCCAGCGCGGCCCCAGGGGGCCGAGTTCGTGTCCGCCGCCGGCGAGGTCGCCCGAGAGCGTGCGGAACTGTTCGAGCGTCTGCCGCCAGAAAGGCGCGCCGCCGGGCCCCAGGCCCACGGGGTCGATGAAGATGTACGGCGCGGGCAGGCACTGGCCGATCTTCATGAACGTCAGCGCCATGTTGATCTCGTAGCTCGTGCCGAAGCCGCCCAGGTTGAAGATCTTGAAAAGCGACCGCCGGTCCAGGATGTCCTGGCGCGTGTTGAGCGCGAGGTTGGTGAACTGCGCCACGGCCTCGGGCGCGAAGTTGGTGTGCTGGCCGATCTCCTCGGCATTGATGCCCACGCCCATGCGGTAGATGCCAAGGGCCGCGGCCGCGTCGTCCACAATGCGCATCACCCCCGGCCCCGAACCGTGGGCCACGCCGAAGCCCTCGCCCAGGCGCGGATGGTCGCGCAGCCGGCGCAGAAAATCGGCGATGGGCGCGGCCAGCACCGGCCCCAGCACGTCCACGGACGAACCGAACATGGCCATGGTGGTGTGCACGCGCGGCAATTGCTCCTTGCCCGGCCGCGTCACCCAAAGCCCCCGGAAAAACTCGCGCACCTGCGCCTCGCCGTTGATCTCGAGCAGCAGGTAGAAGCGCATGCCCTCGTTTTCCAGGCGCACCAGCTCCTCGTAGAGCGTCTGGTCCATGCGGAAATGCGGCAACCGGCAGCTCTCGCCCACGGCGCAGCCCATGCCCCGGGCCACCACCACGCCGATGCCGTTGCGCTTGAGCACCCGCAGCGTGTCCACGGGCGGCAGGGCCTCGGCGACGAAGACCTTGGAGAGCTTCTGTTCGCCGCCCACGTACTTGAGCGCGTCGAGCAGCGGCCGCACCCGCTTGGGAATCTCCTCGCCCTCCATGACCCCCTCGGGCACGTTGCCCCGGGCGTACTCGTACACGAGCCGCCACTGGAATTCCTGGAGCCATTCGCCCTCCTCCTGCTCCCAGGGGATGGCGATGGTCTTGCCCGGCATGAGCATGCGGCCGTAGATGCCGCCCTGGCCCGGGGCGGCCGTGACTTCGTCTAGGAAGCTCCGGGCGACCTCGGGATTGAAGACGTCGGTCAGGTCGGCGAAATCCACGCCCGCCGCCAGCACCTCCCGGGCCTTGCCCGGCACGAACACCCGGTCGGCCAGTCCGGTCAGGGCCGGGTCGGCGGGATAGAGCCGCAGGCGCACGGCAAGGTCGCGCGTGGGCACGGGCTCGTCTTCGCCGTTGTAGAGCTCCACCTGGCGCGGCGTGGCGATGCCCGACGTGCGAATGCCGTCGAGCAGGCGCGAAGCCAGGTGGAAAACGCCCGGGGCCGAAGTCTCGCGCGTGATGAACGCCACATACGGCCCGAGCGCGATGCGCACCGCCCCGACCAGGAACTCCCGTGGCCCCATGCGCGCCGGCAGCCCGGCCGGCGACGGGCTTTGGAAAATAGTCAGCCCGTGCTTGCCCTTGACCACCATCTCCGAAAAATTGCGCCCCACGCCGAGCAGGCGCGAAGACAGGACGTAGCGCACGTTCTCCAGGGGAATCTCCACCACCCCGTCCGCGTCGATGCGGTGGCGCTCGGGCAAAAGGAGCCAGCCCCGGTCCATGGCCTCCCCGATCTCCTCCCGGGAGAGCGCCGGGCCGCGCGCGATGAAAAGCCGCCCGAAGTCCACGCCCCCGTCCGCGCACAGGCAGCGCAGGTCGGCTAACGATTCCGCAAGGGCGGCGTTGAGCGCCGTCAGCGCCACCGGCACCTCCACGGTGCGCGCGCTGTCCGAGACTTCCGGCGGTTCGCCCGTAAGCTCGATGTCGAGGCCGATGCGCGAGTGGCCGCTGCGGCCGCTGATGTCCATGAAATCGGTCAGCGCCGCGCCATCGCGGGCGGCGCGGTCGCGCAAGTCGCGCACGAGGCCGCGCAGGGCGTCGCTGGTGTGGGAAAAACGGATCAGGCCATAGGCCTGGGGCGCGCCGAGGGCGTCGCTGAAATGGACGTCGCCCATGGATACGAGCTGGCCGTCGCCGGTGATGAGCGGGAATGCGATCATGCAGCCTCCAGCCGGAGGGCGGCGGGGCCGCCGCGTGCTTCCGGGCCATTTTTATAGGCCAAGGCGCGCCGCGGGAAAACCCCCTTTACCGGCGCGCCCTTGCCCGGCGGACGCGGCAGTGCTAGACGAAAAGGGCATCCGACCGGTGCAGGGGCTGGCGCAGCCCCTTTTTGTCCACACGCGCGGCAGCAAAGCAGGCAAACGAGGAACGTCCATGCCGACCATTCCCCTTTCAAAGGCGCGCGCCGGCATGGTGCTGGCCGCCGACGCCGAAAGCCCGGACGGCAACTACCGCCTCGCGGCCGGCACGGCACTGAGCGATGGCAACATCCGCCTCCTGCGCGGCTGGCATGTCCAGGACATCACCGTCGCTGCCGAGGATGCCGCGCCGGCTGCGCCGTCCCTGCCGGACGCCGCAGCGGCCGTGCGCGCCCGCTTCGCG
>DQED01000379.1 GCA_003525525.1 Desulfovibrio sp. | reverse complement strand
CCGCCGATGCCGGCGTCGATCTCGTCGAAGATGAGCGTCGGCCCGCCGGGCTCGGCGGAAAGGGACATGAGCGCCAGGAGAAAGCGGGACAGCTCGCCGCCCGAGGCGATCTTGTCGAGCGGCTGCGGCGGCTGGCCGGGGTTTGGCCGCCAGAGGATGCGCGCGCGCTCCTCGAAAAGCGCCTCGCCCGGGGCGGCCACGGGCGCGTAGACCTCGGCCGGGGAAAAATCGAACAGCACGCGCACGTCCTTGGAAAATCCCAGTCCCCGCAGGATGTCCTCCAGGGAGGCGGCCAGGGCGTCGGCGGCCTGTCGCCGCGCCGCGCCCAGGGACAAAAGGGCGTCGGCCAGTTCGGCGGCCAGGGCCGCCTCCTGCCGGGCAAGCTGCTTGCGGTCCAGGGCGCAGGCGTCGAGAAAATCCAGGTTGGCCTTGATCGCGGCGTCCATGTCCACGATCTCGGCCAGGGTCTTTTTGAGCTTGCGGCGCAGGGTGGCCAGCTCGAACAGGCGCTTTTCCACGGCCTCGGCGTCGCCGGCCGACGTCGCGGCGGCGGGCTTTTTGCGCAGCCGCGCGGCCATGTCCTTGACCTGGTGACGGAAGGAGGCCACGGCCTCGGCGTCGTCGGCGAATTCCGGAAAGATCGCGCCGGCATGGAGCAGTTCGCGGTGCAGGTCGGCCAGGACGTCGAGGACCTTGGGTTCGCGCTCGATGGCATCCTGGGCGCGCGACAGGGCTTCGGCGGCCTTGCGCGACTCGGCCAGGGCGGCGCGGCGGGCGACGAGTTCGTCCTCCTCACCCGGCAGCGGCGACACCTTTTCGATCTCCGCGTGCTGGAATTCCAGGAACTGCCGTTTCTCCTCCAGCGCGGCGGCCTTGGCGTCCAGGTCGCGGATGCGCGCGCCGAGGTCGTGGAGTTCCCGGGCCAGCCGGTTGCGTGCCGCAAGGGGCGCGGGATCGGGCAGAAAGCCGTCGAGGAGCGCGGCCTGGAAGCCGGGCTGGAGCAGGCGCTGCTGGCCGTGCTGGGAGGCATGGAGCAACAGTTTCGGGCGCAGGCCGGCAAGCGTCTCGCGCGAGGCCAGGACGTCGCCCACGTAGATGCGGCTGCGGCCGGTATCCGCGGCGAGTTCGCGGCGCAGGACGAGATCCTCGCCGTCGATGACGAACAGCGCCTCGACCACGGCCTTGTCGCAGCCGGCGCGCACGAGGTCGGGGTGCATCTTCTCGCCGGTGAGGAAGTTGACGGCCGAGATGATGAAGCTCTTGCCCGCGCCGGTCTCGCCGCTGAGCACGTTGAGGCCCGGGCCGAATTCCAGCTCCAGATCGTCGATGAGCGCCAGGTTTTTTATGCGAAGGACTTCGATCATATGCGCGCCTTACTGCCGTAGCCTGGGATCCAGGATGTCGCGCAGGCTTTCGCCGATGAGATTGTAGCCGAGCACGGTGAAGAGGATGGCCAGTCCCGGGAAGATGGAGAGCCACGGGGCCACCTCAAGCACTTCCTTGCCTTCCATGAGCATGTTGCCCCAGCTCGGCATGGGGGGCTGCACGCCAAGGCCCAGGAAGCTGAGCGACGATTCCGTGAGGATCGCGCCGGCGACGCCGAGGGTGGCCGAAACCAGGACCGGCGCGGCGGCGTTGGGCAGGATGTGGTAGAAAAGGATGCCCGGCGCGCCCATGCCCGACACCCGGGCGGCCAGCACGAATTCGCGGCCGCGAAGCGTCAGCGTCTCCGCGCGCACGAGGCGCGCCACGCCCATCCAGGACGTGAGCCCGATGACGACCATGATGTTGGCCAGGGACGGCGTGAGAAAGGCGATGACGGCGAGGATGAGGAAAAACGAGGGGAAGCACAGCATCACATCCACGCCGCGCATGATGCCCTCGTCCACGAGCCCGCCGAAATAGCCGGCGCACAGGCCGAGGAACAGCCCGATGGAAACGGAAAGGCCCACGGCCACGAAGCCGACCCAAAGCGACACCCGGCCGCCGTAGAGAAGCCTCGCCAGCACGTCGCGGCCCAGCGCGTCCGTGCCGAGGAGATGGCCATGGCCGGGCGGCAGGAGGATGGCGTTGACGTCGAGGGCGGTGGGGCTGTGGCTGGTGAGCAGCGGGGCGCAAAGCGAGGCGAGGGAGATGCCGCCGACGAGGACGAGCCCGGCCCAGAGCATGCCGTGGCGCGGCAGCAGCCGGCGCAGGCGGGAAAAGACGGCCTTACGCACCTTCGCGGCCTCCCAGGCGGATGCGCGGGTCGGCCAGGGCGTACCCGGTGTCTGCGAGCAGGTTGCCGGCAAGCGTGAGGACCGCGCCAAGGACGAGATTGCCCATGATGAGCGGGTAATCCCGGGCCATGACCGACTGGTAGAAGAGCTGCCCCAGACCCGGCAGTGCGAAGATGGATTCGATGATGACCGAGCCGCCGATGAGCCCGGGTATGGAAAGCCCGAGGATGGTGATGACCGGGAGCAGGGCGTTGCGCAGGGCGTGCTTGTAGATGACCACGCGTTCGGGCAGCCCTTTGGCCCGGGCGGTGAGGATGTAGTCCTGGCGCAGCACTTCGAGCATGGAGGAGCGCAGGAAGCGCGACATGCCGGCGAGGCTGCCGAAGGTGTAGATGAAGATGGGCAGGGCGAGGTGGCGTGCGAGGTCGCCTGCTTTGCCCAAGGGGGAGAGCGCGGCGTAGTCCATGGAGGTCAGGCCCGAGATGGGCAGTACGGGCCAGTAAATGCCGAAGAGGAGCATGAGCAGGAGCGCCAGCCAGAAGCCGGGCATGGCGAAGCCGATGAAGACGAGGACGGTTGCGCCGCGGTCGAAAGCGCCTCCCTGGCGGCGGGCGGAAACGACGCCGATGGGCACGGCCACGGCCAGGGTGAGGAGCAGGGAGACGATGTTCATGGAGAAGGTGAGCGGCAGGCGTTCCCTGATTTTTTCCCAGACGGGCCTGTGGTCGCCGGAGAGGGACTGGCCGAAGTCGAAGCGGACGAGCTTGCCGAGCCAGTCGGCGTATTGGATGTAGAGGGGACGGTCGAGGCCGTAGAGTTTTTCGAGTCGTGCGCGGGTTTCTGCGGTGGCCAGGGGGTTGAGGGTGGTCTGCATGTCCGTGGGCGAGCCCGGGGCGAGGTGGATGACGGCGAAGGAGATGAGGGTGATGCCGAGGAAGATGCCGGCGACCCAGAGGGTTTTTCGCAGCAAGCGTTTGGCCAGGGCGAGCACGTTTTGGGGACTCCTTGGGGCGTTTGCGCCGAAGACGCCACGGCCGGTATGTACGGGAAACGGGTTTGGAAGGAAAGCGGGCGGAAAAAAGTGTGCGGGCCGGAAATAGCGCTTGACATTTTTCGGGTCGCGCGTAATTTCACCTCTCGCTGCGGGGCTGTAGCTCAGTTGGGAGAGCGCTTGAATGGCATTCAAGAGGTCGTGGGTTCGATTCCCTCCAGCTCCACCAAGAAGAATGCCAAGGGGTTACCGAGAAATCGGTGACCCCTTTTTCTTTGCCTAAGCGCCAACGCGCGCCAACACTAGGGTTTGGCGGGTGTGTGCCAGGGCAGAACCATTTGCCAGCCCACCTGTTAGACCAAGAAACCATTCCACGGTCGCTTGAATTTTTTTCAAGAGGTCGCCCCCCTCTCCGTCTCTTTCGCTCCTGTCAAAAATATTTCCCTTATTTTACGCATAGTTGCATAAGAAAAGAAACCACGGTCGCTTGGGCGGTTTTCAAGAGGTCGCCCCCCCCCCATTTTGGACATTTGGACTTTTTGGGTGCATCCCCTGAAAAAATCTGTCCCCGTTTCCTGCTGACGGCGGTTTTGTCTGACCCTGGTCCAGGAAAAGCCCCAGGAACTGGCCTATTGAGGCACAGGTGCTGTGATTTTACCGGAACCGGTTGGCCTTCCTGGTCCTGCCCTGTGTCGCCCACTGGACCAAATGTCACCCCATGCGCCGGCGATTTCTAGATAAGCTTCTGAATTAATGAAATTTATCTGCTGGTGACAAATGTGACATTTCAAATATGGCCGCTGCAAAAATCAGAAGCAAAATCTGTGGTTTGGAACCTAACCGGCGTCGGTTATGTCCGAGCCTGATGCAATGTTTGCCTCAGGAACAGGCCTTTCGTGACCTGGACATCGTCGATGAAATTTGTTTTCGATACTTTTAGGTTGGCCATCCAGTCCTCCACCCGTTTGGTGACGAAATTCTTGGTGTCGGATGGATGTATTTGTAAATAATCTCTGGAAGATGAGCAATTGGCGGATGTATGAAGGCGCGGGAAAATTGCTCAAGCTAGGTTAGGTAAGGTAACCATAGCATGGATAGAAAGGAATGGCTGTTGGTTCAGGATAGTGAATCGCTCACTCCGGTTTTCCATGGGGCCAACAATCCGACGGCTAACGCAACGAAAAACGGATTAGAAATCCCCGTGAAGTTCAGGCTCGTTGTATTTATGTTTCTTGTTCTTGCCGACTTGGCCGGAAACTACCTCAAGTTTCCAATCTTTTTGAATATCGATTTTCTCTTTGGCAGCATTTTCTCGATGATTGCACTGCAACTTCTTGGTCTCGGCTGGGGAATTACGGCCGCCGCACTGATCGCCAGCTACACGTTCATCCTCTGGTTCCACCCCTACGCCATCATCATCATGACCGCCGAAGCGGCCGTTGTCGGTTGGCTGATATATCGCCGCAACTTAAACATCGTGATATCCGACACGCTCTATTGGATTTTTATCGGCATTCCGCTGGTTTTCCTGTTATATTATTTCGCCATGCACAGTTCATCGTCCAGCACCCAGATCGTAATGGCTAAACAAGCGATCAACGGAATAACCAACGCCCTAATCGCGCGAGTGATCATTTTCAGTTATGGGTTAGCGACCCGATCCATGCGATTTTCCTACCGTGAGATCGTCTATATTTTGCTGGCCAGCTTCGTTCTGCTCCCTATGCTTGTAATATTGTTCATCGCCAGCAGAAGCGACTTCACCGAAACCGACCAACGCATTCGCACCCAGTTAATTGCAAAGAGCGAGCAAATCTCACGGCGTATGGGGGTCTGGATCGAGGACCGGATGGCCAGCTTGAATACTCTGGCAGAACTCGCTCACACATTGCCGCCTGAAGGGGTACAGCCCTTCCTGGAGCAGGCGACCAAATCCGATCCAAACCTGGTTCGGGCAGGCCTGTTGAACGCTGATGCCATAATTACCGCCTACTACCCGCTGCTCGACGAAATGGGGATGCCCAACATCGGCAAGAGTGCCGCAGACCGCCCTTATCTGCCCGAGCTAAAGAGCAGGCTTAAGCCGATGCTTACGGAAGTCATGATCGGCAGGACTGGTGGTCCGGTGCCGATCGTCTTGATGCTTGCCCCGGTTGTTGTCGGAGGCCGATTCGAGGGCTACGTCGTCACAGTTCCACGACTGTCCCAGATCAAGGATTTCCTTGACCTGAACATGGATCTCGAGGGCATGCGTTATATTTTGCTGGACAAGAACGACAAGGTCATCATGTCCAATGTCGTCGGACTAGAGGTTATGCAGCCCTTTGTACGTAACAAGGGGAATTGGGCACACCAGGACGGAGGCATCTCGCAATGGGTGCCCGAGGTGCCGCCAAACACGAGCATCATGGAGCGATGGCGACAAGCGCGCTATATCATTGAAAGCTCCATCGGCGGTATGGGTGAATGGAAGTTGATCCTGGAACAGCCCACAGCCCCTTTCCAGAGATATCTCTACGACCGATACTCCAAGGCTTTGTTCCTGGCCTTGCTGATCCTGTTCGTAGCGCTGCTACTGGCTTGGCTGCTCAGTCGCCGGATCATGCGGGGACTGGAGAGTCTGGCCGGAGCGACTGCCAATCTGCCACTTAACCTGGCGCAAGGCGTCACGAAGCATTCCCTGTTGCAAAGCCGGGTGTTGGAAATTGACTACCTGACAGCCAACTTCCGTATGATGTCTGACGCCTTGTCTATGCAGTTCAAGGCTATCAAACAGGTCAATGATTCGCTGGAAGAGGAGGTGGCGAGTCGCACCAGGCAGTTACAGGTGGCCAAGGGTGCAGCCGAAGCCGCCAACAAAGCCAAATCCGCCTTCCTGGCCAACATGAGCCATGAAATCCGCACTCCACTTAACGGAGTGTTTGGCATGCTCCAACTGTTGGGCATGGAGCCACTCACTGACGATCAGTTACAGTGCGTGACAATGGCCAAGGAGTCGTCCCAGAGGCTTTTACGCTTGCTCAACGACATTTTAGACATAAGCCGCATCGACGCCGATAAGTTGGAAATCATATCGGCGCAATTCAGCCCTAAAGATCTTCTGGAAGAAACGATTGCGATGTTCGCCCGCACTGCCGACAGCAAAGGCGTGTCGCTGATCTACGAATACGAGCGCACTATCCCTGAAACATTGGTTGCGCGGTTTCAAGTTCAAAGTGCA
>DQED01000237.1 GCA_003525525.1 Desulfovibrio sp. | reverse complement strand
AGCCATCGTCGCGCCCGTCCTTGCCGGCAGCCTCGCCGGCGGCGGCTTCGCCGCGGCGGAGCACGCGCAGCACTTCCTCGTAGATGGGGCCGAAGTGCTCGCTGAAGTTCCCGGGCGAGATGCGCCCGGTTTCCACGAATTTGACCACGATTTCCTTGGTGACCTGCAAGGCCAGGTTTTCCCGTTTGTCCATAAGGCTGTATCCTCCGAAAGAAAAACCCGCCCGGGTGGGGAAATGGCCTTGGACCGTCCAAGGGCAAGGGCCGGGCGGGAAAAGGGAAAAACCAGGGGAGGCACTCCCCTTTTTTGCGCAGGCCCTAGCATGGCCGGGCGCGGACGTCGAGGGGCCGGCCGCGCGGCTCCGATCCCGGGAGCGTCATGTTTTTTAAAAATATTGTTTATAGTATGTCGTTCCTGTAGACTACGAGTAAAATACCGTCTTCGTCGCGGCGGCCGGCCGATCCTGGCCGGCCTGCGGCCGCTGCGCGCGCAAGGAGTCCGATCGCCATGCATCCGACCCTTTCCACGGCCCCGGGACTGGCCTTGCCGTCGCCCTGGGGAATATTCGAAATCCTGCTGCTCGTGACCCTCGCCGCCCACCTGCTGGCCGTCAACGTGGCCTTGGGCGGGACGCTGATCGCCCTAATAAGCCCCGGCGCGACCCGGGACGCGGCCACGGCGCTCGGCCGCAAGCTGCCGACCACGGTGGCCGTCGCCGTCAACCTGGCCATCCCGCCGCTGCTTTTCGCCTCGGTGCTCTACGGCCAGCACCTGTACAGCGCCGCGGTGCTTTCCGCCGTGACGTGGTTGTCTCTTTTCATGGCGGTCATGATCGCCTACGCGCTGCTCTATTACGCCCAGCCGCGCCTGGCGCTTGCGGCCTCGCGCCCCGCGCTCCTCGTCGCCGCCTGCCTGCTGCTCGCGGCAAGCCTCGTCCTCGTCAACGTCTCCACGCTCTCCATCCGCCCGGCCGCCTGGATGGCCTACTTCGACAACCCGGGCGGCACGATCCTGAATTTTTCCGACGCCACGTTTTGGCCTCGCTGGCTGCACTTCGTGACCGCCTCCCTGGCCGTGGCCGGGCTGTTCCTGGCCTTTGTCGGCGGCAGGGCGGCCGTCGCCGGGGACGGGGCAGCGGCCGCGCGCAAGCGCCTGGGGCTTGCCTGGTTCACCCGGGCGACCATGGCGCAGTTCCTCGTGGGCCTGTGGTTTCTCTTTTCCCTGCCGCACGAGGTCCGTTTCGCCTTTCTCGGCGGCGACGGGCTGGCCACGGGCATGCTGCTCGCCGGCGTGTGTCTGGCCGGCGCGGCGCTCGTCCAGGGCGTGAGGGGCCGCACGGGCGCGGCGGTCCTTTTCACCGTGGGGGCGATCCTGGCCATGGTCGTGGTGCGCGAATTTGTCCGCATGCTTGCGCTTGCTCCGGAATATTCCCCGGCCAAGCTGCCGGTCGCGGCGCAGTACGGGCCGTTCGTCATGTTTCTGGCCGCCTGCGCCGGCGTCGCGGCGGTCGTCGTCTGGGCCGTCGGCTGCTACCGCCGCCAGGCGGGGAAGGGGGCGTAGGCCATGGAATATCCCGTCTGGCAGCTTGCCGCCTTCGGCGGCGGATTCTGGATCATCGTCATCGCCGTCTTGCACGTGTTCGTGGCCCATTTCGCCGTGGGCGGCGGCCTGTTCCTGGTCATGACCGAATACCGTGCGCGCAAGCTGGGCTCGCAGCCCATGCTCGACTACCTGCACCGCCACACGCGTTTTTTCCTGCTTCTCACCATGGTCTTCGGCGCCTTGTCCGGGGTGGGCATCTGGCTCACCATCTCGGTCCTCGCCCCCCAGACCACGCTTCTGCTCGTGCGCACCTTCGCCTGGGGCTGGGCCACGGAATGGGCCTTTTTCGCCGGCGAAATCGCGGTGCTGCTCGTCTACTACTACGGCTTCGACCGCCTGGACCCGAAAACCCACATGCGCGTGGGTTTTTTCTATTTCCTGTTCGCCTTCCTGTCGCTTTTCACGGTCAACGGCATCATCGACTTCATGCTCACGCCCGGGCAGTGGCCGGTGACGCGCGATTTCTGGGACGGCTTCTTCAACCCCACCTTCTGGCCGGCGCTGGTGCTGCGTCTGGCGCTCGGGCTGCTGCTCGCGGGGCTGTTCGGCTTCGCCACCGCCCTTGGCATCCCGGACGCGGACACGCGCGAGAACGTGCTGCGCGCCTCGCTGCGTTGGGTGGTGGCCAGCGCCCCGGTGCTGCTCATGACGGGCTGGTGGTACGTGGGCGTGCTGCCGCCTGCGGTGCGGGATTTCGTGTTGCGCCGCTCGAGCGAGATCGCCGCCTCCCGCATGGCCTATCCCTTGCTGCTCGTGGCCGTCGCGGTGGGCTCCCTGGCCCTGGTCTCGCAGCTTCCCCTCAAGATGCGCCGCGCGCTGGCCGTGCTGCTGCTTCTGCTCGGGCTGGGCATCGTCGGCGTCTTCGAGACCGTGCGCGAGGCCGCGCGCAAGCCCTGGCTGGTCTACGGCCAGATCTGGTCCACGGACATCCGCCCGTCCCAGGCCGCGCCCTACGACGCGCCGTTTCTGCCCCGGGCGAAATTCGCCAAGGTCAAGCTGGTCACGCCGCAAAACGGCAAACAGGCCGGGCGCGAACTCTACGCCATGCAGTGCCTGGGTTGCCACAGCGTGGGCGGCCCGTTCAAGGACATCCGCGACTACACCGCCCATGTCGGCGCGGCGGGCATCGAGGCCTTTCTCACCGGCCAGGGCAAGCTCTTCACCCAGATGCCGCCCTTCCTCGGCAGTCCGGAGGAACGCGCCGCCCTGGCCGCGTACCTCGCCGAGGACGTCAACGGCCGCAAGCCCGTCCCGGCCAAGCCCGCGAACGTGGCCCCGGCCGAAGTCGCGCTGCCGCCGTTCGAGGCCGAGACCGCGCCCTACCTTCTTATCGGCTGCAACAGCCTGGGCGTGGTGGCCATGGCCGGCTGCGACGGCTCGTTTTCCCTGGCCGTGCCCGGCAACACCCTGAGTGCCGTGCTCGTCAAGCGCGACGTCATGCCCGAGGTGGTCACCAAGGACGTGACCATCGCCTACGAGGCCCCGGAAGGCTTCAAGCATCCCTCCAAGCGCCTGGATTTCTGGAAGCACGCCGTGACGCTCTCGGGGCGCACGCTCGAACCCGACGTTTCGACGACAGGGCTCAAACCCGACGGCGTCATGACCGCCGGCGACAAGCTCTTCAGCGCCGCCGGCGTTCCCGTTACGCCCTATCCGGACACGGGCGGGGTCAATCCCTATCCCGTGTTCACGCTCACGGCCAAGGACGCCAAGACCGGCGCGACGCTCGCCGTGACCAAGGCCGTGGCCCCGGTGTCCACGGAAATGCGCTGCTTCACCTGCCACGGCGGGAGTTTCGCCGTGGACGGCGAAACAGGCGTTTCCGGCGCGACGGCCGGGTCCATCCTGGCCCTGCACGACAAGCGCAACGGCACGGACCTCGCCGCCAGGGCCGTTGCCGGCGGCCCCGTGGCCTGCCAGGGCTGCCACCCGAGCGAAAGCCCCAACGCGGGCCTTGCGCCCAGGGACGGCAAGAACATGCTCTCGCTTTCCGCCGCCATCCACGGCTTCCACGCCTCCTACCTGTCCGGGGAAAATCCGAAAGCCTGCGGCAACTGCCACCCGACCGCCCCGGACGGCGTGACGCAGGCACAGCGCGACAACCACAGCGCCGCCGGCATCGGCTGCGTGCGCTGCCACGGCTACATGGAAGACCACGCCCTGTCGCTTCTGGTCCACGAAAAAGCCGCCGGCAAAAAGGCCGCCGCCTGGCTCATGGCTCCGCTGACGCCGCGCAGCGTGGCCACGGTCGCGGACGTGAAGCCCCGGGTCGCCTGGACGCAGGAGCCCGACTGCCTGACCTGCCACAAGGACTTCACCCTCCCGGGCAAGCAGGCCACGGCGTTCAACACCTGGACCAAGGACGCGGCCGGGCTGTTCCGCAACCGCAGGGAAGACACGGGCAACATCCCCTGCGCGGCCTGCCACGGCAGCCCCCACGCCACGTTCGTCGCCGTCAACGGCTATGGCCTCGACATCAACAACATCCCGGCCATGCAATACATGGGCTTCCCCGGCGTCATCGGCTCGTCCAAGCGCTGCGACGTCTGCCACACCGTGGAAATGCAGGGCGGCGAGGTGCACCACCCGAACATGGAGAGGGAGTAGCGCAGCGCCTTGCCTGAAGGTTCGATCGGTCAGGCCGCTTCCGCCTTGGCGGGGGCGGACTTTTTTTGGTGTGCTGTCGCACCCCTTCGGGCGGTTGACGCGCTGCGGGAAAGGCGGCACGGGGAATGGGTATGGAACCTTGTCGTGCCCAAGCGCCGGACGCGCCGTACGCAGCGTGCATGGAGGCGGCGGACGCGGCCTTGCGCGACGGCC
>DQED01000369.1 GCA_003525525.1 Desulfovibrio sp. | reverse complement strand
CCGCGGCCGGCGCAGCCGACGCCGGGCTCGGGGCCGCCGGACTCGGTGCACATGGTGCCGCCGTAGCCTTCCTTGAGGATATCGTCGAGATCGACGTCTTCGCCTTCCTCGCGCAGGGTGTCGAGAACGGTCTTCTGGGCCAGGCCGTGCAGGAGCAGGCGGGTGGAGTCGGCCTTGGGGTCGCAACCGACGACCATGACCTTCTTGCCCATTTCCGCGAGACCCGCGACGGTGTTCTGGGTAGTGGTGGACTTGCCGATGCCGCCCTTGCCGTAGATAGCGATCTTACGCATTTTGTCATGCCTCCAGCTGCAAAAGTAAGATGGTTCTCTCTTAGGCAAGAGTCATGCCATATAGGGCAAGTCGTGATGCTTGGATGCTAATATGTTGTATTTTATGAATTTAATCAGCAATAAAGAGGGGCGGATTGGGGATGGGCACAGGCGAAGCACAAAATTGTCGCCTAGACTGCGACAAAAATGTTCTGGTCCTTCGACAGGGGAGATGCGCCGTATGGCGGCAGGGAAGAACGTCCTCTATCAGTAGCGGATCAGGCCGTCGCGCAGCACCGTGCGCGCCGCGTCCACCGCGGCCGCGTCGAACGCCGCGTCCTGGCGCGTGAACACGTCGAAGGCGGCCTCCACGCCGAGGGCGGGCCGGTAGGGCCTGTGGGATGCCATGGCGTCCAGGACGTCGGCCACGGACAGGATGCGCGCCTCGATGCCGAGGTCCGCGCCGCCGAGCCCCCGGGGGTAGCCCGTGCCGTCCAGGCGTTCGTGGTGGCACAGAACGATTTCGGCAACGGGCCAGGGGAAGTCGATTTCCTTGAGGATCTCGTAGCCGGCCTGGGCGTGCTGCTGCATGAACTCCCATTCCAGCCCGACCAGCCGGCCGGGCTTGCACAGGTAGCGCACCGGCACCACGATCTTGCCGATGTCGTGCAATTGGCCGGCCACGCGGATGCAGGCCACGGCGTCGTCGGACAGCCCCATGACCCGCGCCATGGCTCCGGCCAGCCGGGCCACGTTGTCCTGGTGCCCGGCGGTGTAGGGGTCGCGGTAGCGCACGGTCTTGGACAGGGCGGTCACGGTCTGGTGGAACAGCCGGCGCGTGCGCGAGAGGCTGCGGCGCAACTGCTCCTGGGACTGGCGGCGCTCGGTGACGTCGACCATGGAGCCTTCGTGGAGCACGACCCGGCCCTGGCCGTCGCGTACGGCACGCGCCTGGATCGAGACCCAGATGCGCGAGCCGTCGGCGCGTTGCAGCTGCGTTTCCAGGTTGCGCACCGTGTCTTCGCTTTCCAGGGCGAGGCGCATGGCTTCGTGGTCGTCGGGATTGCAGAAAAGGTGCGCGGCGGCCTCGTCGTTTCCGGTCATGGCCTCGGCCGAGGGAAAGGCGAGCATGCGGCGCAGGGCGTCGTTGACCGTGACGAAACGCCCGGCGGGCGTCATCTGAAACAGTCCCTCCACGGCGTGCTCGAAAATGGCCCGGTATTTCTCCTCGGCCTCGCTTAAGGCCCAGCTCGTGCTTTTTTCCGCCGTGATGTCGCGCAGGTAACCGAAATAATAGATTTCACCGGCAGGGGTTGCGACCTTGCGCGCGGATTCCTCCACCCACTGCACGAAGCCGTCGCGGCCGATGGCCTGATACTGCCGGCCCGTGAGCATGCCCGCCCGGGCCAGTTCGGCCAGCAAGGCCGTGCGCGCGTCCGGGTCCAGGTAATGCTGGTCCGGGCAGGCGGCCATGGCTTCCAGGTATTCTCCGGGGGTGTCGTAGCCGAACAGCTGGGCCATGGCCTTGTTGACTTCGAGGAAGGCCCCGTCCTCGCCGCGCAGGTATACGGCCAGCGGCGCGTCGTGGAACAGGACGGTGGTCACGTCCACGGGGGCGGCGGCGTCTGGGGAAAGGGGAGGGGCGGTCGGCACGCGCAAGCCTTCCTGGCGTCTCAGGGCAGAAAACGCCGCACCAGGGCGACGAGGCTGCCCGGGTCGAAAGGCTTGACGATCCAGCCGGTTGCGCCGGCGGCCACGGCGCGCTGGCGCATGGCGCGCTGGGACTCGGTGGTCAGGACGATGACGGGCGTGAATTTGGTTTCCGGACGTCGGCGCAACTGTCCCAGGAGTTCCAGGCCGCCCATGCCGGGCATGTTGATGTCCGTGATGACCATGTCCACGCCGTCTGCGACCTTGTCCAGGGCGTCGGCGCCGTCCACGGCCTCGACGATGTCGTAGCCCGCGCCGCCGAGGGTTCGCGACACCAGGGAGCGGACGCTTTGCGCGTCGTCTACGGTCAAAATACGTTTCGGCGTCATCGCCACTCCTTGCCGGGCCGGGTCGCAACGCTTATTGTTTTCGACAATATGGAGCAACGTCTTCCTTGGCAAGCCTTGCCCAAGGTTTTCCGAAGCCCTCCGCCCGGCCGCGGACGGCGGCCTTGTCGCGTGGACAGGCCCGGCGCGGCTGTGTTATGGCCATAACCCCTACAACACGCGGGCCTCTTGTTCCCCCGCCCGCCCCCTGGAGGACTCCAGTTTGAACAGTTTCGCGAAAAACCTGATGCTCTGGGCGGCCATCTCCCTGGTCATGGTCGTCTTGTTCAATTTGTTCAACCAGCCGCAGACGCAAAGCGCCAAGCTTTCCTATTCCGATTTCATGCAGAAGGTGAACGCCGGGGACGTCGTCTCCGTGAAGATCCAGGGCCCGAAGATCTCCGGGGTGACCACCGGAGGCGGCAAGTTCATGACCTACGCCCCGGAAGATCCCACCCTCGTCTCCACCCTCATGCAGAAAAAGGTCGAGGTCATGGCCGAGCCGGATGAGGAGTCGCCCTGGTACATGACGCTGCTCGTGTCCTGGTTCCCCATGCTGCTGCTCGTCGGCGTGTGGATCTTTTTCATGCGCCAGATGCAAAACGGCGGCGGTCGGGCCATGAACTTCGGCCGCTCCCGTGCGCGCATGATCACCCAGGAGTCCACGCGCGTCACCTTCGAGGACGTGGCCGGCGTGGACGAGGCCAAGGAAGAGCTGACCGAGGTCGTGCAGTTCCTCTCCGATCCGAAGAAATTCACGCGCCTGGGCGGACGCATTCCCAAGGGCGTGCTGCTCGTGGGTTCGCCCGGCACCGGCAAGACGCTTCTCGCCCGCGCCGTGGCCGGCGAGGCCGGGGTGCCCTTTTTTTCCATCTCCGGCTCGGACTTCGTGGAGATGTTCGTCGGCGTCGGCGCGGCGCGCGTGCGCGACCTGTTCATGCAGGGCAAGAAGAACGCCCCGTGCCTGATCTTCATCGACGAAATCGACGCCGTGGGCCGCCAGCGCGGCGCGGGCCTGGGCGGCGG
>DQED01000043.1:10231-10392 GCA_003525525.1 Desulfovibrio sp. | reverse complement strand
GCCGGAGGGTCGGTCGGCGGCGCGGCCCTGCTCGGCTTCGGCTCGGCCCTCATTGTCGGCCCCTGCGTGACGCCGCCGCTGGCCGCGGCGCTTTTGTACGTGGCGCAGACGGGCGACGTCGTCCGGGGCGCGGCCGCCCTGTTCGCACTGGGGCTTGGCAT
>DQED01000043.1:172-10179 GCA_003525525.1 Desulfovibrio sp. | reverse complement strand
CGTCACGGTCAAGCAGGTGTTCGGCTTCCTCTTCCTGGGGCTTGCGATCTGGATACTGGGGCGGGTGTTGCCCGGGCCGGCGACGCTCGGGCTGTGGGGCGGACTGGCGATCGCGGCCGGACTGTGGTTCGGCCTGCGGCGAAGCCGGGGATACGGGATGCGCCTGGCCGGCGGCGCGATCGCCCTTGGCGGGGTGTTCCTGCTGACGGTCGGTTTGGGCGTTTTCCCCTTTTCCTGTCCCCTTGCCGCCTGCGCCGGCGCGCCGGCTGCGGCCACGGACGGGGCGGGCGTTTCGTGGCGCAAGGTGAGCACCATGGACGGGTTCGACGCGGCCATGGCCGAGGCCCGGTCCAAGGGGCAGCCCGTCCTGGTCGATTTCTCTGCCGACTGGTGCGTGGTCTGCCGGGAGATCGACCGGACGGTCATGGCCGATGCGGCCGTCGAATCCCGCCTGCGCAACGTCTCCCTCCTGCGCGTGGACGTTACCGCGGACACTCCCGAAAGCCGCGCGCTCATGCGCCGCTTCGACGTCGTCGGGCCGCCGACGATGCTGTTCGTCGACGCCCGCACGGGCCGGGAAATCGACGACAGCCGTGTCGTCGGCGCGGTGACGGCGGCGCGGTTCCTCGAAACCCTCGGAAAGGTCGGCGCATGAGCCGCCTCCCTTTGCAACAACAAGAAGAAAGGATGCCTGCATGAAATCGAACGCGTTGTTTGCGCTTGTCGTCTGTCTGATCCTGGTCGCCGCCTTCGCGCCGTTGCGGCGCGCCGTCGCGACCGAGCAAACCGCGGATGCCGCCGCGGTGCTTGACGATCCTTCCGCCCCGGTCACCGGCAATCCGAAAGGGGACGTCACCATCGTCGAGTTTTCCGACTACAATTGTCCCTTTTGCAAGCAATCCGCCGCGGCGCTCGAGAAGTTGCTCGCGTCGGACGGCAAGATCCGCGTCATCCACAAGGATTGGCCCGTGTTGACGGACGCCTCTGCCTATGGGGCGCGGCTGGCCCTGGCCGCCGGCTATCAGGGGAAATACGCCGCGGTCCATGCGGCGTTGATGCAAATCCCGGGCATGCGGATTTCAAAGGACCGGATGCTTGAAGCCGCCAAGGCCTCGGGCGTGGACATGGACCGTCTGGAAAGCGATCGCAAAGCCCATGCCCAGGAGATCGACGCCTTGCTGGAACGCAATGCCGCACAGGCCGAAGCGTTGGGCCTGCAAGGGACGCCGGCGTTCCTCGTCGGGCCCTACATCGTTCCTTCCGCTCTTGGTTTCGACGATTTCAGGCAGGTCGTCGCGGATGCGCGGACGAAAATGAAGGGCGACAAGTAGCGGGCCCATCCGGGGGGGGGGCCTCGCGGACGCCCCCGGTGCACATCCCCGGGGAGCGCTCCGGGGCAGGAGGCCAAGGGGCCAGGCCATGCTTGCCTGGCCCCTTGTTCGTACGGACGCATGCGCAAAGCCGGGGTGGCGCGCCCTGTTCCCTGCGTGCGACAGGGCAAGGAATCGGCCTCGCCATTGTGGCGAAATCCCCTATGCCAAGCCTTTGCTTTCCGTTATCCTGTCCGAGACTTCCCATTGTGGGGAATGCGCAACGATCGACGCGGCCTCCGGTTCCCCTGTCGCCGGGATGCGACGGGGCTGGGACAGCGTAGCGCGGAATGTCCCTGTCCGACCAAGGCGCATGCGAGGGCGAGGCCCATGAAAGCCTTTTTCTCCGGCTCCGTGCACAAAAACCTGACCACGCTCGTGTTGCTGGTCGCCCTGCCGGCCATGGCGCTCGGCGCGTACCTCATGTTCGAAAGCCGCCGCGACGCCGAGAACCTCGCCAGGCAGGATACGCGCAGTCTCCTGCACACCCTGTCTTCCATGCAGACCGGTATCGTCAGCGAAGCCAATGTGCTGCTCATGACCCTCGAGCATCTTCCGGAGGTGGAGGCCGGCGACCGGTCGGCCTGCAACCAGCGTTTCACGGTGCTGCTTGGCGATCATCCCGAGCTGTCCAACATCTTTTTGACCGATGCGACCGGGAACGTCGTCGCTTCCGGGCTGCCGGCCTTTCTCGGCAAGGATCTCTCGGACCGGCTGTATTTCAAGGAAGCCATGGCCACCCGGAATTTCAGCGCCGGCGTGTACAATGTCGGACGGGCCTCGGGCCTGCCCATCCTGGTCTTCGCCCTGCCGGTCACGGATGCGGCCGGGCTTTATACCGGCGTCGTCGGCGAGTCCTACAAGCTCGAACACTATCATCAGGTACTCGACAAATTGGACATCCCCCCCCAGGCCCGGGTGGGGCTGTTCGACCGCAACGGCTTGCGCATGCTGGCTTATCCGTCCCGGTCGGCTCCGCCCCTGGGAGAGCCCCTCGCCCCTGACTTGTGGAAAAGGATCGTCGAGGCCGCCCCGGATGAAGGTCTGTTCGAAGAGCGCCGGCAGGGTGGAACCCGTATGCTGGTGGCCTATGCCCGGTTGCGCCTGCGGCCGGAGGAACCGCCCTACGCGACCTTCGTCGTTTCCATGGACTGGCAGGAGGCCTTCCGGGAGGCGCGCGACCGTTTGACCCGTTCCATGGCGCTCATGGCCCTGGTGGTGGTGTTGACCCTGTTTCTTGCCCGGCGGATGGGCCGGGTCGCGATCCTGGCCGGCCTGGACAGCCTGATGGCCGTGGCGGACCGACTGGGAAAGGGCGACCTGACCGCCCGGGCCGAGGCCGGCGCCGGCGGTCTGGAGATCCGGCGGCTCGCCGCCACGTTCAACGACATGGCCCAGGGGCTCCAGACGCGGGACACGGCGCTGCGGCAGCAGGATCGGGAACTGGCCAGGACGCGCAACCTGCTCGGCAATATCCTCGAATCCATGCCGTCGGCCATCATCGCCCTGGACGAGCAGGGGCTTGTGACCCATTGCAACGCCAATGCCCAGGCCTTGTGCGCCCTGTCCCCGGAGCAGGCCATGGGCCGCAAGCCGGCGGATGTCCTGCCTTTGCTGGCGGCGCACCTGGAGACGCTGCAGCAGGCGCTGCGGCAGCGCCAGGTGCGCCGCGTGGAGCATGAGCGTGTGCGTCTGGACGGCGTGGAGCATCTCTTCGACCTCCAGTTCTATCCCCTGGTGGCCAATGGGGTAAACGGCGCGGTCATCCGCCTCGATGACGTCACGGAGCGGGAACGGCTGCGCGAGATGATGATCCAGTCGGAAAAGATGGCTTCCGTGGGGGGACTGGCCGCCGGCATGGCCCACGAGATCAACAACCCCTTGAGCTCCATTCTCCAGGCGGCCCAGGTCTGCCTCATGCAATGCGACCCGGCCATCGAAAGCAACCGCAAGGCCGCCGAGGAATGCGCGTGCACCATCGAGGCCGTGCGCTGCTACATCGAACGCAGGCGCATCGTGAAATTTCTGGAGGGAATTCGGGATGCGGGAAAGCGCGCCGCCCAGATCGTCTCCAGCATGCTGGAGTTTTCCCGCAAAAGCGAATCGCGGCGGGCCCCGGCGAACGTCAACGCCGTCGTGGACCACGCCCTGGCCTTGGCCGCGACCGATTATGACCTGAAGAAGAAATACGATTTCAAGCAGATCGAGATCATTCGGGACTACGCGCAGGATCTTCCGGAAGTCTCGTGCACCAAGACGGAAATCGAGCAGGTGCTGCTCAACCTGTTTAAAAACGCCGCCCAGGCCATGGCGCACCGCCCCGATCCCGGGCACAGGCCGGCCATTACCGTGCGGACCCGGCGGGAGGAGGAGCGCGTGCGCATCGAGGTCCGCGACAACGGCCCGGGCATGGAGGAACAGGTTCGCGCCCGGATTTTCGAGCCCTTCTTCACCACAAAGGAACCTGGAGAGGGCACGGGACTGGGGCTGTCCGTCTCGTATTTCATCATCGTCACCAACCACGGCGGCACGATCCGGGCGGAATCACAGCCGGGGCAGGGCGCCGCCTTCCTCATCGAACTGCCGCTCGGAGGGCGCGCATGACCGGGCGGACTCCGATCATCCTCGTGGTCGACGACGAAGAGACCATCCGCGACAGCCTGCAGCTTTTCCTGGAGGTCAAGGGCTGGAACGTGGTCACGGCGGCAAGCGCGGAGCAGGCCCTGGAGGTACTCGCCCGAACCCGTTGCGACGCGGCCATCGTGGACATCCGTCTGCCGGGCCAGAGCGGGGACGCCATGATCCTTGCCGCCCGCCCGCGCTACCCCGACATGAAATGGCTCATCTGCACCGGCTCCATGGAATTCGCCCCCGGCCCGGAACTGGCCGCCGCCGGCGTGACGTCCCGGGATGTTTTCACCAAACCCGTCGCCGACATGGGGCTGCTCGTGGACCGGCTCCGGCAGCTTCTGGAATAAGGAACCCAGCCCATGGCCGCCTCTCCTCTCCGGATACTGACCATCGACGACGAGGACATGATCCGGGAAACCATTGCCGTCTACCTGGAGAACAAGGGCTATGCCGTCCTCGAAGCCTGCAACGGCCGGCAGGGGCTGGAGCGTTTCCTCGCAAAGCGCCCCGATCTGGTCCTGGTCGACCTGCGCATGCCGGAAATGGACGGTTTGGAAGTCCTGGCCAGGCTCCGCGAGCTCTCCCCGGACACCCCGACCATCGTGGTCTCCGGCACGGGCGTGCTGCAGGACGCCCTGGAGGCCATCCGCCGCGGTGCCTGGGACTATGTGACCAAGCCCATCCAGGACATGGACGTTCTGGGGCTGGCCGTGGAAAAGGCTCTGGAACGGGTCAGGCTTTTGCGCGAGAACAGGGCCTACCAGGAAAATCTCGAGGCGCTGGTTCGCGAACGGACGGCCGAGGTGGAAAACACCCGCCGCCAGATCATGCATCGGCTGAGCCGCGCCGCCGAGTTCAAGGACAACGAAACCGGCAGGCATGTCGTGCGCGTGGGCGAGATCAGCGCCCTGATCGGGCGGGCCGTGGGCCTTTCCCCGGAAGAATGCGACATGCTGCGGCAGTGCGCGCCCCTGCACGACCTCGGCAAGATCGGCATTCCCGACGCCATCCTGCTCAAGCCCGGTCCGCTGACGGACAGGGAGTGGGAGGTCATGAAACGCCACTGCCTCTACGGCTGCGAAATCCTTGGTCCGCTCGGCAGCCTCCGGGATGCCCGGAACTGGTGCTCGGAACCCCTGCCGCCGACGCGCGGCGACGACCATAACCCGCTTATCGATCTCGCCCGGACCCTTGCCCTGTTGCATCACGAACGCTGGGACGGACAGGGTTATCCTTTCGGCCTGGAAGGGGAGGACATCCCCCTCGAGGCGCGCATCGTGGCCCTGGTCGACGTCTATGACGCCCTGCGCAGCACGAGATCCTACAAAAAGGCCTTCCCGGAAGCGCAGAGCCTCGAGATCCTGCGTCGAGACTCCGGCACCCGGTTCGATCCGCATTTGGTCGAGGTGTTTTTCACCCATCTCGACGCCATCAGGGCCATTTTGGACAAGTGGAAGGACGAGTAGGAAGGACGCCATGGCCAAAACGAAAAAGGATGGCCGGCAACTGCCCCCCGGCGCGCCTCCCTCCCCGGACGCGCCCCCGGCCGGCGCGCGCGCGCCTTATTCCCGGGACGAACTCGCGCTCTATCATGCTTTGCTGGACCGGGCCCAGGACCCCATCTTTCTGGTGGACACCCATTCCGGCGTCCTGCTCGAAGCCAACCAGGCAGCCTTCGACCTGCTCGGGCTCAGCAAGGTGGACCAGGCCTGGAAATCCCTGCTCGAGGGCTTCAGCGTGGTCCGGCAGGCCCCGTTGCCCGGAGCCCTCGACGACGTGCCCGAGGGGGAAACCCACGAAGTCGTCTACGCCGGCCCCTCGGGCACGCAGCGCGTGTTCGAGCTGACGCTCAGCGCCATGCGCATCGACGGCAACCGCTATACCGTTGGCGTTGCCCGCGACGTCACGGAACGCAAGAAAACCGAGAGCGCCCTGCGCCAAGGCGAACAGCGGCTGCGCACGCTGTTCGAAACCGCGCCGGTCGGCATCTTCACCACCACGACATCGGGACGCCACCTGTTTTCCAATGTGGCCAACGCGGCCATGCACGGCTACGCCTCCCTGGAGGAGTTTCAGCAGGCGGTCGGGGAAGAGGTGCGCAGCCTGTATGTCGATCCCGACGAGCGCGAAGCCTTTTTGCTGCGCCTGCGGCAGGACGGCGAGGTGAGAAATTTCGAGAGCCGGCACAGGAAAAAGGACGGTTCCGGCTTTTACATCGTCATATGGGCCAAGCTCCGCCAGGACCGCGGGGAGGAGATCATCGAAGGCTTTTGCATCGACATCACCGAACGCAAAAAGGCCGAGCAGGAGATGCGGGAAGCCAAGGAACACCTCAACAGCATCGTCAACGCCATCGGCGATCCGATATTCGTCAAAGACGAGCGGCATCGCTTCACGCTGGTCAATGACGCCCTGTGCGCGCTCATGGGCCGGCCCCGGGAGGAGATCCTGGGTCGCACGGACACGGACTTTTTCCCCGCGGACCAGGTGGCCGCGTTTTGGAAGGCGGACGACATGCTGCTCGCCACCGGGCTCGAGAATGTCAACGAAGAGAGCCTCACGGACGGGCATGGGGAACTGCGGACCATCGTCACCAAGAAGACCCGCCATGTCGATGCGGCGGGGAACAAAAGCGTCGTCGGCGTCATCCGCGACGTCACCGAGCGGATGCGGCTGCAGGAAATGATGATCCAGTCGGAGAAGATGGCTTCGTTGGGGGGGCTTGCCGCCGGCATGGCCCACGAGATCAACAACCCCTTGAGCAGCATCCTGCAGGCGGCCCAGGTCTGCCTGATGCAGCTCGATCCGGCGCTGCCGGCCAATCAGGAGGGGGCTGCGGCATGCGGTTGTTCCGTCGATGCCGTGCGCTGTTATCTCGAGAGGCGGCGGGTGCTCAAATTTCTCGCCGGCATCCAGGAGGCCGGCAAGCGCGCGGCCGGCATCGTCTCCAGCATGCTGGAATTTTCCCGCAAGAGCGAATCCCGGCGGGCTCCGGCCGACATCAACGCCGTTCTGGACAGGAGCGTCGAGCTGGCCTCGACCGATTACGATCTGAAGAAGAACTACGATTTCCGCCATATCAACATCATACGCCGCTATGCCGCGGGTCTGCCCGAAATCTCCTGCACGCGCACCGAGATCGAGCAGGTGCTCCTCAATCTCCTCAAAAACGCCGCCCAGGCCATGGCCGGACATCCGCCGGCGCAGGCCGCGCCGACCATCGTGCTGGGGACGTCGCGCACCGATGCCGGGGTGCGCATCGAGGTGGCCGACAATGGCCCGGGCATGCCCGAAGCGGTGCGTCGCCGGGTTTTCGAGCCGTTTTTCACCACCAAGGAGCCGGGACTCGGCACCGGGCTCGGCCTGGCCGTGTCCTATTTCATCATCACCGCCAACCACGGCGGGACCATCAGCGTGGAATCCGAGCCGGGCAAGGGGGCGACGTTCGTCATCGAACTTCCCGTCGAGAGGCGGCCATGAGCGCGCGCCGGCCGACCCTCCTGACCATCGACGACGAGGCCATGATCCGCGAAACAATTGCCGTTTATATGGAAAATCGGGGCTTTACCGTGTTCGAGGCCCCGGATGGCCGCCGGGGGCTGGAGACGTTTCTCGACAAACGGCCCGACGTGGTCCTGGTCGATCTGCGCATGCCGGAAATGGACGGATTGGAACTGATGCAGCACGCCCTGGGCCGGGATCCGAACCTGACCGTCGTGCTGCTCACGGCCCACGGCAGCATCGAGACGGCCGTGTCGGCCCTCAAGGGCGGGGCCTACGACTTCCTGACCANNATGCCGGAAATGGACGGCCTGGACGTGTTGTCCAGGTTGCGGGACGTTGCCCCGGATACGCCGAGCATCGTGGTTTCCGGCACGGGGGTGTTGCGGGACGCCCTGGAGGCCGTCAGGCGCGGCGCTTGGGACTATGTCGTCAAACCCATTCAGGACATGGCGGTTCTCGGGCTCGCCGTGGACAAGGCCCTGGAACGCGCCAGCCTGAAGCGGGCCGTGCGGCAGGCCGAGCAGCGCTATACCAATCTGGTGCAAAACATCCCGTTGCTCATCTTCGGCATCACCGCGGGCCTGCGCCTGGAATTCGTCAACCAGGGCTGCATGACCCTGCTCGGCTACACCCGGGAAGAAGCCCTGGCGGAACCGGACTGGCTGCTTGGGCGCATCCATCCCGAACAGCGCGACTGGTTGCGGGGGAAGCTCGAGCAATGCCTGGCGGATTGCTCCCAGTCGTTTTCCCGCCAGTGCAAGCTGCTTCACAAGGATGGCCAGACCGTGCACGGCGTGCTCAAGTCCATTCCCTCTTCCGAGTGCGCAGGCCGCGCTCCCCGCCTGCGGGTCGAAGGCTGCATCATGGACATCGGCGACCGCATGCTGCTGGAAAAAGTGCTCGTGCAAAAGGAGAAGATCCATACCCTGGGGGCCATTTCCGCGGAAGTGGCGCATGAAATCCGCAACCCCCTCATGGCCATCGGCGGGTTCGCCAAGCGCCTGACGCGGAAAATGCCGCAGCTCGAGGAAGCCGCCATCATCCTGGAAGAAGCCAACCGGCTGGAGCATTTCCTCAACCGCATCCGGGACTATCTCAACCCGGTGCGGCAACATCCCGCGCCAGTGGTCATGGCCGATGTGGCGCGCGACTGCCTGGCCCTGCTCGCGCCGGAACTGACGGGCGCGGGCGTGACCCCGCGCCTCGATTTGGCGGCGGCGTCCGTCGTGGTCGAGGAGGATCCGGACATCCTGGCCCAGGTCGTGATCAACCTCATCCGTTTCACCCTTGCCGCGTTGCCCCCGCGTGGGGAGATGTGGCTGGCCGCCCGCAGCGGCGAAGGGTTCGTCCATCTGGAGATCGGCGGGGACCAGGCCCGTCCCGTGGCGGATGCGGAGAAGGTCTTCTTGCCGTTCGATGCGGGCGGGGACACCATCGGGCTTCCGGTCTGCTTCCGTCTCGTGCGCAGCATGGGCGGGGCGCTGCGTTTCGAGCAGCAGGGCGGCAAGGGGCTGTTCCTCCTGTCGATCATGACCGCCGAGGCCCGGCGGACGGAGAGGGACGGCGTCGGCGCGGCTCGCGCGGAGGCTGCGGCGCAAGCGCCAGGCGGGGATGGCCCGCATCCGGGCGGAAACGACGAGCCTGGAAAGGGATAGGCCCGTCTCCCTTGGCCTGCGCTGCGGTCGGGCGGCCGCACGGGGGCAGGCAGGATTGCCTGGCCCTTTTTCGTTCGAAAAGGCGGGGGATGGCCTTCGGGCCGGCAAACGGCGCGATCATGGGTTCATGGCGCAGGATGCATCCTGTTCCGCGAGAAATGCCGCATGGTTGCGTTCCATGTACAGACTGGAGAACAGATACGCGGCGCCCGTGGAAGTCGTGATGGCGGTGATGTCCCGGTACGCCGGTTGGGCGGCCATGGCCGCAAGAACCGCCGCGAGGGTTTCCGGGGTCAGATCGAAGGGCGGCTTTTCGAAGAGGGCCACGGGCACGGGCCTTGGGTACTGCCGGGAATTCGAGCGGATCTCCTCGGCCAGCAGTACGGCCGGGGCGTTTTTGCGGTCCAGGATGCGGGCGTAGGTGCGGCTGAGCAACGCCGGATCGTGGTATACGGTGTCGCCGGACAGGCTGACAAAGGATGCGATGTCGGGCAGTTCGGACAGGACGGCGGCCAGCCGTTGGCAGGGATCGGCTCCGGGCGGTTCGCCGAGGCATGCCCCGAGCCCCTGCTCCCGGAGTTGTCGCAGCACGGCTTCGGCGTCGGGCAGACGCGCCGCGGCGTTGGCCTCGCGAACCGCCTGGAGGGCCGCCTGTGCCAGCGATTCCGCGTCGTCCACGGTCATTTCGCGTCCTGCGGGGTGAGCCCGGCCGCGGCAAGCTTTTCGCCCACGTCCGCAATCCCCAGCGCGGCGTAACGCGCCCGGCCTGGCGCGCCCGTCTCCTTGTCCCACCCCATGGCCTCGTAAAAGAAGTCCATGGCCCGGGCGATGTCGGCCGGGTCCATGC
>DQED01000043.1:0-159 GCA_003525525.1 Desulfovibrio sp. | reverse complement strand
CTCGAAGACCCAGGGCGGCACGAGGTCGTGCCTGGCGCGCATGTCCACCTGCCCCATGTCCCGGATGGTCAGGGCGCGGTGGAGGGTGAAGATGCGTTCCCCGGCCGCATCCAGCGCCTCCCGGTCCATGGCCTGCCCGGTGGCCAGGCTCAGGAACTT
>DQED01000356.1:12313-12473 GCA_003525525.1 Desulfovibrio sp. | reverse complement strand
GGCCGCGCGGCGCGCGCGCCGGGTCGCTCGTGGCGATGGCCCGGCCGGCCTCGTCGAGGATGAGGATGACGATGTCCTCGGACGAGCGCTTGAGGTTCTCGAAGATGCCCGCCATTTCGCCGTCGAAATCGAAGACGAGGCAGAGCACGCCGAGCGCCGG
>DQED01000356.1:11944-12255 GCA_003525525.1 Desulfovibrio sp. | reverse complement strand
AGGTCGGTTTCGCGGTAGGTCTCGACGTAGGACGGTGCGGCGAGCGTCTCGGCCAGCAGGGGATCGGCGCTGCGCGCGACGGGATTGTCCTGGTCCAGGTGGGCGCGCACGATCCCGGCCGTGTCGCAGACGATGATCTCGTTGTAGACGGTGTACTTTTCCCGGTACTCGCGCAGCCGCGAGACGATGCGCGCCTCGGCGTCCGGGTCGTCCTCGCCGCCTGAGAGGAACCGGACGAGGTCGTCGTCGGTGGCCAGGAAGCCGACGTCGGCCGTGCGTTCGAAAAGATTGCGCTTGAGGATGTCGATGGC
>DQED01000356.1:5251-11938 GCA_003525525.1 Desulfovibrio sp. | reverse complement strand
ACCACCTTCTGGGTGTTTTCCAACACCAGCGTGTCCACGAGGTTTTTTTGCAGGGATGTGAAATTGTCCTGGGTGCTGATGATGAAGTCGATCAGCGTCTGGGCGATGCGGCTGCAATTGATCTTGCCGGTCAGGGTCGCCCGGGTCCACTGGCGGTCCAGGCGGCTGAGGACGCCCTGGCAGTTCTCGACGCCGGTCATGGCGCGCAGCAGGGATTGTTCGTGTTTCTTGATCAGTTCTTTGTTCATTACGGCAGCCTCCGATAGGCACGTCTTCTTGCGACGCCCGTCTGCGCCGGCAAAGCGGCGGCATGCCGCGCTCGCGGCAACGGGCCGGGCCATGGTTCCCTGGTCTCCGGAAACAGCGGCGACGACGCGGAAACCGCTGCAACGGGGAGGGTGTTCCCGGACATTTTACATTTCAGGCATTTCCCCTTGGGCATTGGCGACCGATACCGCCACGTGCAACACACGGCATCGCAATCGTTGTGCGTTCCCATGACGATTTCTCTCGCTTCCACCCGCCAGCCTGGTGTGAAAAGGTACGATGCTGCGGTGGATTGCGCTATGACCTCAAGGGGTGCCGCAGTTTCGGGCACGCGACCGTCATGCAGGGGGCCTGTTGCGGCGGCAGTGCCGGGAGCAAAGGCCCGTGGTGTCCCATTGCAGCATTGTAAGACATTTTTGTCAATGATTTAAGACGAGAGTCACTCTTCTTCAAGAGATCGCGATGGCGCTCCGCATCCGCGCCTGTCGGCGGCCGGGTAAAAAAAGGGCGCGGCCGAAGCCGCGCCCCGCATGGCCGGGAGGGGAAAGGGCAGGCTATTTCTCGGCGCTTGCCGGGCCGCCGGGCACGTTGCGCGGGCCCAGGATCTGGTCGTTGACGATCTCGATCTTGGCCGCGTCCTGCACGGTTTTGAGGTAGGCGTTGAACAGTTCCGTGCGCTTGGTCTGGGTCAGGGTCTGGAGCCAGCGTTCCTTTTCCTTGTCCCACAGGGCGGCGTCGGCCGGCACGCGCTTGTCAAGGCCCGCCAGCACGTAGCCGTCGGACACGGCGTAGGCCGTGTGGAACCAGCCCGGCTCCTTGGCCTCGAAGGCCGTCTGCGCAAGCACCGGCGCCATGCCGAGGCCGGGGATGAAGCCCTGGCGCGTGAACGGCTGGGACACGGCGATCTTGTCCTTGTACTCGGCCAGCACCTTCTGCCGGCCTTCGGGCGTCTCCATGGCCTTGCCCAGTTCTTCGGCCTTGGCCCGGGCCCGCTTCTGGCCCTCGTCGGCGGTCAGGCGGTCTTTTATGACGTCCGTGACCGCTTCCAGGGGCTCGAAGCCCGCGGGCTTCACGTCGGCCACGCGGGCCATGATGAAGCCGTCCTGGGTGGACAGCGGCGTGTCGGCCGCCTCGCCCTTCTTCATCTTGAACAGCGTGCCCACGGCCTGCTCGGAAAGGCCCAGGGCCGGGGGCGGGGTCTGCTGGTCGAAGAAGTCCGAGGTGGCGAGCTTGAGCTTCTCCTCGCCGGCGGCCTTGGCCAGATCCTCGCCCGAGGCGACCTTTTCCTGGATGGAATCCAGGGCCTTGGTCAGCCTGTCGGAAGCCTTGCGCTCGGCCAGTTCGGCGCGGATGTCGTCCTTGACCTCGGCCAGGGTCTTTTCCCCGGCGGCCTGGTGGTCGCCGGCCTGGATCAGGTGCAGGCCGAGGGTCGTGCGCACGGGCTCGCTGATTTCATTCTTCTTGAGGGCGAAGGCCTTTTCCTCGAACGCCCCGAACTCCTTGGGCAGGCTTCCCTTGGGCAGCCAGGCCCAGTCCTCGCCGATGAGCCCTTCGGGGTTGTTGGGGGTTTTGGGCAGAAGTGTGGCGAAGTCCGCGCCGGCCTTGAGCTTGGCGGCAAGGTCCTTGAGCTTGGCCTCGGCCGCGTCCACGGCTTCCTTGGGCGCGTCCGGGGGCAGCATGATGAGGAAGTGGCGCACCTGCACCTGTTCGGGCTTGGCGTACTTCTTGCGGTTGGCCTCGTAGGCGGCCGCGATGTCGGCGTCCGTGACCTCGTCGGGCTTGGCCAGGGCCTTGGGCGTGAATTCCACGAAGTCGATCTTGACCTGGGCGGGCGTGGCGAACTGGTCCTTGCGCGCCTCGTAGTAGGCCTTGATCTGGTCGGCTGTGGGCGCGAAGCCCTTGGTGAAGTCCGCGGCCTTGAAGGGGATGTAGTCGATGACGGCCTGCTCGCGCATGAAGTCGAAGATGGAGCGCGCCTCGGCGTCGGTCACCGTGGCCGGCATGCCCACGTAGGCGGCGAGCTTTTCCAGGAGCAGGTTCTGGCGGAAGTCGTCCTCGAACTCGCCCGGGGTCACGCCGTTGGCCTTGAGCAGGTTCTCGTAACGCTTGGCGTCGAACTGCTTGGATTCGTTCTGGAAGGCAGGAATCTTGGCGATCTCGGCGCGCAGTTCGTCGGGGCTGACCGCGATGCCGAGCTTTTTCGCCTGCCCTTCCAGCAACCGCGTGGTCACGAGATTGCTGAACACCTGCCAGCGAAAGCCCCCGTCCTGGAGCTGCTTGTCCGTGACATCGGGGTTTTTGCTTTTCACCAGGCGCAGGTTCTCCTGGTAGGCCTTTTCATAATCCTTGATCAGCAGGGGCTCGCCGTCGACGGTGGCCAGCACCGTCGCCTTGTCGCCCCGGAAACTGCCCACGCCCCAGAAGACGAAGACGATGATGATCAGTCCGAAGACGATCTTGATGCCCCAGGACTGGGCGTGTTTGCGCATCGGATCGAGCATGGTTTCTCCTCGGTGGGAAGCGGCGGCGTTAGCCCCGCGCGCTCCGGACCCGGTTAAGCAGGCCGCCGGCCCGGATGATTTCCAGTTCCTGGGCGGTCAGATCGTTTTTCACGGCGATTTCGCCCACGCCTTCCACGGTCATCGTGGTCGTGCCGCCGGGCGTGATGGAACCCGTGGCCAGGGTGATCGCCGCGCCCTGGGGGATGCGGCCGTAATCGGCGGGGTCAGCCAGAAGCAGCGGCAGGATGCCGAAATTGACCAGGTTGGCCCGGTGGATGCGGGCCAGGGATTTTGCCACCACCGCGGCGACGCCGAGGTAGCGCGGCCCGAGCGCCGCGTGTTCGCGGCTCGAGCCCTGGCCGTAGTTCTCGCCGCCGAGGATGATGCCCTTGCCGAGCTTTTTTATGCGCGGCACGAACTCGGCGTCCACCCGGCTGAAGATGTATTCGCTGATGGCCGGGATGTTGGAGCGCAGCGCCGTGATCTGCGCGCCGGCCGGCAGGATGTGGTCCGTGGTGATGTCGTCGCCGACCTTGAGCGCCACCTTGGCTGCGACGACCTCGGGCAGCGGGGTGAACGGCGGCAGCGGGGCGATGTTCGGGCCGCGGCGGATCTCCACGTCGCCGCCGTCGGCCGGCGGATAGAGGAACAGGCTGCGGATGTCCGGGGCGTCGGCCGGCAGTTCGGCCTTGGCCGGGGCCTCGCCCCAGGTGGCCGGGTCGGAGAACTCGCCGCGAAGCGCGGTCACGGCCGCCACCTGCGGGCTGACCAGGTACACCTTGGCGTCCTGGGTGCCCGAGCGGCCCTCGAAATTGCGGTTGAAGGTGCGCGCGCTCACGCCCCCCGAGACCGGCGAGCCGCCCATGCCGATGCACGGGCCGCAGGCGCACTCCAGGATGCGCGCGCCGGCGTCGAGCAGGGCGTCGATGCGGCCCTTGGCCGCGAGCATCTTGAGCACCTGCTTGGAGCCCGGGGCGATCAGCAGGTCGGTCGTGGGATCGACGCGCTTGCCCTCGAGGATGTCGGCCACGGCCATGAGGTCGGCGTAGGAGGAGTTGGTGCACGAGCCGATGCAGGACTGGTCCACCTTCATGCCGGCAAGCGCGGCGATGGTCGTCGCCCGGTCGGGCATGTGCGGCGCGGCGGCCATGGGCACGAGCGCGGACAGGTCGATCTCCACCACCTCGTCGTAGGCCGCGTCCGGGTCGGCGGCGAGCTCCGTGAAGTCGCCCGGGCGGCCCATGGCGGTCAGGAAGGCCCTGGTCGCCGCGTCGCTCGGGAAAATGGAGGTCGTTGCCCCGAGTTCCGCGCCCATGTTGGTGATGACCGCGCGCTCGGGCACCGACAGCGTGGCCACGCCCGGGCCGGCGTACTCGATGACCTTGCCGACGCCGCCCTTGACCGTGAGCATGCCAAGCAGCTTCAGGATCACGTCCTTGGCCGTGGCCCAGCCCGTAAGCGCCCCCGTCAGGTTGACCTTGACCACCTTGGGCATGGCGATGACGTAGGCTTCGCCGGCCATGGCCAGCGCCACAGACAGGCCGCCCGCGCCCATGGCCATCGCGCCCACGCCGCCGGCCGTCGGCGTGTGGGAGTCGGAGCCCACCAGCGTCTTGCCGGGCTTGGCGAAGTTCTCCAGGTGCAGCTGGTGGCAGATGCCCGTGCCGGGAGGCGAGAAGATGATGCCGTACTTGGCGGCCACGGTGCGCAGATAGGCGTGGTCGTCGGGATTGCGGAAGCCCATCTGCAGGGTGTTATGGTCCACATAGCTCACGGAAAGCTCGGTGCGCACGCGGGGCAGGCCGATGGCTTCGAACTGGAGGTAGGCCATGGTGCCCGTGGCGTCCTGGGTGAGCGTCTGGTCGATGCGCAGGGCGATTTCGGATCCCGGCGTCATTTCGCCGGAAACAAGATGGTTCTTGATGATCTTTTGCGTCAGATTCAACGGCATGGGAGGTCCTTTTGGCTGTCGGGAAAGGGAGAAATGTCCGGCCTGCATGCCTTCCCCGGACGGCGAAGTCAAGGGGCGGCCCCGCTGCGCCGGGCCGGGCGCGACGTGTCGCCGAAGCGTGTTGACGCGACAGGGAAACAGGCGCACAGGGGTAAGGTCAGAGAAAAAGGAGCGCCTTATGGATTTCAAGGATGTCATGACGGCACGCCGGGCCGTCAACTTCTTCGATCCCGACCGCGACGTGCCCCAGGCCGACCTGGAAGCGATGCTCGAAACCGCCGTGCGCGCGCCCTCGGGCTTCAATCTCCAGCCCTGGAAAGTGGCCGTGCTGCGCGACCCCGCCCGGAAAGCCAAGCTGCGCGCCCTGGCCTGGGACCAGCCCAAAGTCACCGAAGCGCCGGTCGTGCTCATGTTCCTGGCCGACACCCAAGCCTGGAAGGTCTATGAGCCTTCCTTCGAGCGCCAGTTCTCCTACCTCGTGGAAACCGGCCGTTTCAAGCCGGAAGAGCGCGATGCGTTCATCGCGGCCGTGCAAGGCATCTACGGCGAAACCCCGGAGAAAGCCCTGGCCTTCGGCGTCAAGAACACCGCCTTTCTCGCCATGACCTTCATGTACGCCGCCGCCGACGCCGGCTACGTCACCCACCCCATGGACGGGTTCGACCACGACGGCGTGCGCGCCGCCTTCGGCATTCCCGACCGCTTCTGGATTCCCCTGCTCATGGCCGTTGGCCACCTCAAGCCCGGCGTTGCGGTCGCGCCGGCCAAATGGCGCTTCGGCCCTGACGATATCCTTTATACCCTGCCCGAATAGGGCATCGGAGCACCCCCATGCGAAAGACCCTTCTCGCCGTCGTCTGTCTTGCCGCCCTCGGCCTCGCTCCCGTGGCAGGCTTCGCCCAGGGCCAGAATGCGCAACAGGAAAAATCCGCCGAACCGGCCGCGCCCGTGCTCGACGGCAAAACTCTCGACCCGCCCCATACCTCCGCGACGTTCTGGATACGCCACATCGTCGCGCCCGTGGCCGGCCGCTTCGACGCGACCTCCGGCGTCATCGACATCCCCATCAAAGATCCGGCCAAAGGCCACGTCGCCTTCACCGTACAGACCAAAAGCGTGGACACCGGCGTCGCCGCCCGGGACAAACACCTCAATACGCCGGAATTCCTGGACAGCGCCAACTACCCGGAAATGAAGTTCGCAAGCGAACGCATCGTCGCGGCCGGCAAGGGCGTCTATACCGTCACCGGCAAGCTCACCATCAAGGACGTGACCAAAACCGTCTCCATCCCCGTCAAATACCTCGGCGCCAAGCCCAACCCCATGATGCCCTGCGTGGACGCCTCTGGCTACGAGGCCCATCTGTCGCTCAACCGGCTGGAATACCACGTCGGCACGGGCAAGTACTTCAAAATGGGCGCTGTCGGCGACATGGTCGATATCCGCCTCGCCGGCGAAACCCTGGCCAAACGGCCGGGGTGCGTGAAGGGAGAGTAGCGGGTAGGGGGAAGGAGGGGGAGAGGAGAGCAAGATGCCTCCGGCGGCCAGGAGGGGATGATCCCCTCCTGGACCTCCCCGGCGGGGGGATTGGTAAGCGGGTGGAGAGGCGGTCGGTGCGCGGTGCGTCGGACCATGTGGCCGGGGAATTTCGGGCAACCCGCAGGCCGCAAAGCCGGCCAGCACATTGCCCGAAATTCCCCGACCACGGGCGCCAGCGGCGAAGCGCCGCATTTAAGAAGTTAAGTTCCTCAAAGGTTTTTTGCCTTAAGAGGCTTTTTAATGTAAGCATTCCAAGAATTCGCTCCGAAGGAGCGACGGCCTGGGGCCGGAATTTCCCCTGCCGAGCCTGCCGCGAAAGCGGCGGCAGCGGCAGGGGAAATTCCGGCCCCATCTTCGTACCGCAAGCGCCCATGCCCGCGGTGCCCGCAGCCCCTCCCGCGCCACGACGCCGGACGGGGGGACCGGGGG
>DQED01000356.1:2774-5237 GCA_003525525.1 Desulfovibrio sp. | reverse complement strand
TCCGGGGCAGAGCCCCGGCAGGGCTCGGGAAGCGCCCCAGGGGGGCCAGTGCAGCACCGCGGTTGTTCGTTTTCGAGCATGGCGTTATAGGGGAGAAAAGCCATTGACCGGGGGTGACGGTGAGACGGATCGGCTGTATGGCGCTTGTTTTTTTCCTGGGGTGCGGTGCGGGCGTGGCGCAGGCTGCGCCGATGCGCGTGACGGCTCGGGAGCAGCCCCATGTGCAGCCTCGGGAGCAGGGGCAGGACCAGGGTCGGGAGGTGATGCTCCAGACCATCGGCATGCTGGCCGGGCAGGGGCTGGTGCTGGGGCACGAAGCGCTGACCGGGGTGTATGTCCGCTACGACAAGCGGCTGCTTTCCCAGGAGGATGCCGCGCGCGCGGCGGCGGACCAGTTGCGTTACGCCGACTGGGTGCTTGGGGTGTTCAAGGGCCGGCTGATGCGCGAGCTCAAGGAGCAGGAACGCAAGGACCTGGCGCTGTTGATCGGGTTTTACGAAGTGGAGCGGCAGGCGGTCCAGGCGCTTGCGACGTACGTCAAGGAAGGCGGCGCGAAGAACCGTGAGGCGTTCGAGGCGTTGCAGGAGCGGGTGGCGGCCGTGATTCGCCAGATCAGCCTTGGCGGTGCGCCGTGACCGGGCCGGGGCGTTGCCGTCGCCTCACTTGCCTTTGCCCGGGGAGTGTGCCAGAGAGAACATTGTGGGGGTTCGCCGTGCGTTGCGCGTATATCCCCAACGAGGAGAGGCTATGAAGAAACTGCTTTGCCTGTTGCTGCTGGCCGGCTTCCTGGCTGCCGCCCTGGCGGTTGCACAGGATGCCGAGGCCCGGCCGCCCTGTCCCCCGGGGTATTTCTGGGACGGCCCGCGCGGCTGCATGCCCATGCCGTACTATCCGCCGCCGCCGGCCTACTATCCGCCTCCGGCGTATGTGCTGCCGGCCTGTCCGCCGGGGACGTTTTGGCGCGCCGGGGCCTGCCGACCGGTTCCGCCGCCTCCGGCTCCGGGCGTGCGGGTGTATCTGCCGCCGATCTACATCGGGCCTTAGTCGAAGCGTTTGCATGCGGCCGTCCGGGGATTCCCGGGCGGCCGCGTCATTCCGGGGCCACGGCGCACAAAAGCCCCCGCAGCTGGTAGGAACCGAAGGCCGGGTCGTAGGGCGGCGCGTCGCTTGTGAGCACGTTGGCGTTGGAAGCGAGCGCAGCGAAGCCGTCCCCTTCCCGTTCGGGGAACCACCAGCCGTGGTCCACGCTGACCACGCCTTCCATGATGTCTTCCGTCACCTTGGCCCGCATGCGGATTTCGCCGCGCGGGCTTTTCACGCGCATCCAATTGCCGTCCGTGATGCCGTAGCGCGCCGCGGTTCGCGGCCCGAGTTCGGCCAGGGGATCGGGCCGGCGGGCGCGCAGGCTCGCGATTTGCCGGCCGTCGCTGTGGAAAAATTCCGGCCGTCTGGCCCCGGTGGTGAGCACGAGCGGGTATTCGCGCGCCGTTTCCGGCGCGGAGACCGGGCTTTCCGGCGGTTCGGCGAAGGAGGGCAGGGGATCGTAGCCCAGGCGCGCCAGCGCCTTGCAGGAAAGCTCCACCTTGCGGCTCGGCGTGCGGAAGCCTTTTTCCCGGTAGCGGTGGTAGGCGGGCGGGGCCAGGACCATGAAGCGGTCGGCCAGTTCGTCGAAGGTGAGCCCGATGGGGGCCAGACGCTGGTTCAGGATGTCCGTGAGGCTTTCGTCCGCGCCGGGCAGGCCGAGGCGTTGCGCCAGGTCGCTTAGGATCAGCTCGTTTTGGCGGCATTCGCCCACGGTTGCGAGCTTGCGGTGGGCGAAGACGGCCCGGGGCGCGACAAAGGGCAGTTCGATGATCTGGTCGATCTCGGGCCAGTAGGCCGACGGCAGCACGTAGTCGGCCATGGCGGCGGTCGGCGTCATGAAATGGTCGGCGACGACGAGCAGGTCGAGCGCCTTGAGCGCCTCGAGCACGCCCCGGGTGTTGGCGACCGTGGCCAGGGGGTTGTTGCCGAAAACGAGCAGCGCGCGCACGCGGTAGGGCTCGCCCGTGCGCATGGCCGCGAAAAGCCCCGGGATGTGCGCCGCGGGCATGAAGGCGCGAAAACCGCCGAGGAGTTTGAAGCGGTCCGCGCCGATGCGCTTGGCGAGCGCCTCCGGGGGCAGGGCCTGTCGCAGCACGGGGTAGGCGGCGACGAGGTCGCTGCCGAAGACGTCGCCGCCGGGCACGTCGAGGTTGCCGGTCAGGCCCCGCAGCAGGGCCACGGCGCGTACGGTTTGCAGGCTGTTGGGATTTTGTTCCAGGGACACGCCCCAGTCGAGGATGGACGGGCGGTCGGCGGCGTAGCGGTGCGCCGCCTCCAGCATGGCCCCGGTCGGCACGCCGGTGACCGCCTCGGCCCAGGCGGGCGTGGCCGCGGCCACACGCGTACGCAGGTCGGCAAACCCCGCGCCGTAGGCTTCCA
>DQED01000356.1:2503-2767 GCA_003525525.1 Desulfovibrio sp. | reverse complement strand
GATCACGGCCCGCAGCATGGCCAGGGCCAGCGCCGCGTCCGTGCCCGGGCGGATGGGCAGCCACAGGCCGCAGCGCTTCGCCGTTTCGCTGCGCCGGGGGTCCACGGCGATGCCGAACGCCCCCCGCGCCAATGCGTCGCGCACGGGGAAGGCGAGCTTGCCGTCCGGGCCGGAAACCAGGGGGTTGTGGCCCCAGAAGAGAATGGTGCGCGGCGGCGTGTCGCCGTAGTAGTCGCCCGTGACGAAGCCGCCGTAGGTGAGGTT
>DQED01000356.1:0-2429 GCA_003525525.1 Desulfovibrio sp. | reverse complement strand
CGGATGACGTGGAAGTAGTGGTGCCGCCCCGTGCCCTGCCCGAGCGCCACGGATTCGGGGCCGGACTCGCGCCGGAAGCGGTCCAGGCGCGCGGCGATGTCGGCAAGGGCCTCGTCCCAGGAGACGGGGGCGAATTTCCCTTCCCCGCGCGCGCCCGTGCGCTTGAGCGGCCGGGTGAGCCGGTCGGGATGGTGCATGGCCTGGGGCGTGGAAAGGCCCTTGACGCACATGCGGCCGCGACTAAACGGCGAGCCCGGCCAGGGCCGCACGCGCACGACCTTGCCGTCCGCGACCGTCACCCGGGCGGCGCAGCCGCCGTGACACACGCGGCAGATGCTGCGAAATTCCCCGTCGCAAGGGGGGGTAAGGCTGGGCAGGGGAAGCCTCCGGCGGCCAAAGGGCTCTCGCCCTTTGGAATCCCCTAAGGGGTCAAACCTGGCAAGGATTCCTTGCGTCTTGTTCCGGGCGATCCGGCCGTCACACGCGGGGCATACGTCCCACAGGGAGACGATGCTACCGGATCGCGGCGAAAAAGCACAGCACGGCGAGAAAGCCCAGGCAGGCGAGCAGGCCGTGGAGCAGGTTCCACTTCTCCAGAAGCGCCCGCGCGGTCGCGTCGGCCGTATCGGGATTCGCGGCCATGAGCGTTCTGTCCATGGGCCTGATCCATTTATGGGTTACGACCCAGATGGCGATGGAAAAAAGCGCGCCCGTGAGGTTGAGCGCGCCGCCGGACCAGAAAAGCGCCAGCACGCCGAAAAAAAAGCCGCCACCGGCCAGGGGGGCCAGCACCCGGATCGCCCTGGGACAGCTGCGCTGCCACTGCGCCAGCATGTCGCCGTCCAGCATGTCGCGCCGGGCGGGATGCTCGACGTAATAAAGATAGAAGGCCGCGCCGGTGAAAGCGGCCATGACGGCCAGGGCTATCGCTGTAAATTCCATGCGGGTTCCTTGGGCTACGCGTCGCCGAGGGCGGCCAGGGTTTCGCGCAGGGCGGCGATGGCCGCGTCCTGTTCGGCGTCGGCAAGCGACGGGTACATGGGCAGGGAGAAAATTTCCTTGGCCGCGCGCTCGGTTTCGGGCAGGTCGCCTTCCTTGTAGCCGAGGTGGGCGTAGCCCGTCATGGTGTGGATGGGCCAGGGGTAGCTGATGTTGACGTTGACGCCGCGTTCCTTGAGTCCGGCCATGACGGCGTCGCGCCGGGGGTGGCGCACGACGTAGAGGTAGTAGGCGTGGGCGTTGCCCGCCGCCGTTACGGGCAGGGTGAGGGCCGTGTCCGCCAGGGCGGCGTCGTAGCGCGCGGCAAGCGCCTGGCGGCGGGCGATGTAATCCGGCAGGTGCTTGAGCTTGCCGCGCAGGATCGCGGCGTGGATTTCGTCCAGGCGCGAGTTGTAGCCGTGCTCCAGGGCGTAGTAGGTCTTTTCCATGCCGTAGAAGCGCAGTTTTTTCAGCTTCGCCGCCACGTCCTCGCGGCCGGTCAGCACCATGCCGCCGTCGCCGTAGGTGCCGAGGATCTTCGTGGGGTAGAAGGAAAAGGCCGCGGCGTCGGACAGGGAGCCCGCGACCTTGCCGCGTTGCGTCGCGCCGTGGGACTGGGCGCAGTCCTCGATCACGGCGAGCCCGTGGCGGTCGGCCACGGCCCGCACGGCCTCCATGTCCACGCACTGGCCGAACAGGTGCACCGCGACCACGGCCCGGGTGCGCGGCGTGACCGCCGCCTCGAGCCTGTCCGTGTCCATGAGGTAGGTGGCCGGGTCGATGTCCACGAAGCGCGGCGCGCCGCCGGCGCTGGCGATGGCCGAGACCGTGGGCACGGCGGTGTTGGAGACGGTGACGACCTCATCGCCGGGAGCCAGGCCGCAGGCGAGCAGCGCGAGCATCACGGCGTTCGTGCCGTTGTCGCAGCCGACGCCATGCTTCGCGCCGCAATAGGCGGCGAATTCCTCTTCGAACGCGGCGACATGGGGCCCGAGGATGAGCTTGCCCGAACCCAGCACGTCGCTGACGGCGGCCAGGATCTCCTCGCGTTCGGCCTCGTATTCCCGCAAATATCCCCATACATTGACCGGCATTGTCATTTCCCTTTTATTTTCAGGCGTAAGCGGCGTGATTTCGCTCAGGGTTTCGCCCCCATCGGGGAGGTCCAGGAGNNGGCCGCCGGAGGCACTCTTCCTCAACCCCTCCAAAACCAGCGCATCCTCCGCCAACGCCCGGGCCAGCGCGTCCCGGCCTTCCCCCGTGCGCATGGCGGCGAAGGCGCGGGCGAAAAACGCGGCAAAGGCGTCGGCCGGGGGGATTTTTTCGCTGCGCGCGCCGGAGGGGGCGTTGAGCGACAGCGCAAGCGCCGCGCCCGGCGGCGGGGTGAAGGCCCGGTCCATGGAGGCGGCAAGCCCTGGCCCGAGCACTTCCAGGCGGTTGGCGTAGCCGGT
>DQED01000368.1 GCA_003525525.1 Desulfovibrio sp. | reverse complement strand
ATGTTGGCCCCGGGCTGGCGGAAGACGATGATCATGACCGAGGGTTTGCCATTGACCAGACCCGCCGTGCGCGTGTCCTCCACGGACGGCGTCACGGTGGCCACGTCGGTCAGGCGCACCGCCGCGCCGTTTTTGTAGGCAAGCAGCAGCGGCTGGTATTCCCAGGCTTCGTGCAACTGGTCGTTGGTCTCGACCTCGTAGGAGCGATCCCCGGACTCCAGCCGCCCCTTGGGTTGCAGGACCGTGGTCTTGGTCAGCATGTCCTTGACGTCGCCCAGGCTCAGGCCCTTGGCGGCCAGGGCGGCGGGATCGGCACCCACGCGCACCGCGGGCAGCGCGCCGCCGCCCACGAACACCTGCCCCACCCCGGGCACCTGGGAGAGCTTTTGCTGGAGCACGGTCGAGGCCACGTCGTACATCTTCGCGCGGGACACGGTCTCGGACGTGAGCGCGAGGACCATGACCGGCGCATCGGCCGGGTTCATCTTCCGGTAGGTCGGGTTCTGGCGCAGGGTCGAGGGCAGGTAGCCCCGGGCGGCGTTTATGGCCGACTGCACGTCGCGGGCCGCGCCGTTGATGTCGCGGTCGAGGTCGAATTGCAGGTTGATGCGCGTCGAGCCCCGGTTGCTCTGGGAGGTCATCTCGGTCACGCCCGCGATGCGGGCGAACTGGCGCTCCAGGGGCGCGGCCACGGAGGTGGCCATGGTCTGCGGCTCGGCCCCGGGCAGTTGCGCCTGCACGGAGATGGTGGGGAAATCCACCTGCGGCAGGGCTGCCGCGGGCAGCAGCCGAAACGCGATGGCCCCGGCCAGCACCAGGGCCAGCGTGAGCAGCGTGGTGCCCACGGGCCGGCGGATGCAGATTTCAGGCAGGCTGGCCATGGTTACGCCTTGGGAGCGGCGGCGCCGGGCCGGCGGGAACGGGCCAGGCGCTCGAAGAAGAGGTAGATCACGGGCGTCGTGTAGAGCGTCAGCACCTGGCTCACGATGAGCCCGCCGACAATGACGATGCCGAGCGGCCGGCGCAGCTCCGAACCCACGCCCGAGCCGAGCGCCAGGGGCAACGCGCCGAGAAGCGCGGCGAAGGTGGTCATCATGATGGGGCGAAAGCGCAGCAGACAGGCTTCGTAGATGGCGTCGCGCGGGGCCTTGCCCTCCTCGCGTTCGGCGGAAAGGGCGAAGTCCACCATCATGATGCCGTTTTTCTTGACGATGCCGATCAGCAAAATGATGCCGATGACGGCCATGACCCCGAGGTCCTCGTGGAAAAGGAGCAGCGCCCACAAGCCGCCGATGCCGGCCGAAGGGAGCGTGGACAGGATCGTCACCGGATGGATGAAGCTCTCGTACATGACGCCGAGCACGATGTAGACCGTGACCAGGGCGGCGAGGATGAGGAGCGGTTCGTTGCGCAGGGAATCCATGAACGCCCGGGCCGCGCCCTGGAAGGAGCCGACGATGCTCGCCGGCATGTCGAGCCCGGCGGCGACGGCGGAGACGGCCTCCACGGCGTCGCCCAGGGAATGGCCCGGCGCGGCGTCGAAGGAGACGACCGCGGCCGGGAACTGGCCCTGGCGGTTGATGACGAGGGGGCCCGTGCTTTCGCGCACCGTGGCCACGGCGGCAAGCGGCACCTGGGAGCCGCCCGTGCCCGGCAGGCGGATGCGCGAGAGCGCCTGCGCGCCGTCGGACATTTCGGGCAGGAGGCCGAGCACCACGCGGTACTGGCTGAGCTCCGTGAACATGGTCGAAACCTGGCGCTGGCCGAAGGCGTCGTAGAGGGTGTTGTCGATGTCCGAGGGGGTGAGTCCGTAGCGCGCGGCGGCGACCCGGTCGATATCGACGTTTAAGCGCAGGCCGCCGGGCACGAGGTTGTCGCCGACGTTGCGCACTTCGGGCCGCCTGGACAGGGCCTCGACGAAACGCGGGGTCCACTGCGCAAGCTCCGCGGAACTGGGGGTGCTGAGCGCATACTGGTACTGGGCGCGGCCGGCGCGGGCGTCCACGGTCAGGTCCTGCACGGGCTGGAGCGTGAGCGTGATGCCGGCGACATGTTGCGCCTGCGCCTCCAGCCGCCGGGCCACGGCCGCGGCGTCGGCGTCGCGTTTGGCCTTGGGCACGAGCGTCACGGACAGCCGCCCGATATTTACGCTCGGATTGGTGCCGTCCACGCCGATGAACGACGCGACCGCGGCCACATCCGGGTTCTTGGAGATCATGTCGGCCAGCTCCTGCTGGCGTTCGCCCATGGCCGCGAAGGAAACCGTGGCCGGGGCCTGCGTCACGCCGGAGAGGATGCCGGTGTCCTGGACCGGAAAGAAGCCCTTGGGCACGTAGATGTAGAGAAGCACCGTGACGACGACCGTGGCCAGGGCCACGCAGAGCGTGAGCCCCTGGTGGCGCAGCACCACGGTGAGCGTGCGGCCGTAGCCGGCGATGGCCCTGTCGAAAAGGCCCTGGGTGGCGCGGAAAAAGCGGCCCTTGCCGCCGCCAAGGCCGCCGTGGCCGAGCATGCGCGCGCACATCATGGGCGTGAGCGTCAGGGACACCCCGGCCGAGAACAGGATGGCCACGCCGAGGGTCACGGCGAATTCCCGGAAAAGCCGCCCGACCACGTCGCCCATGAAAAGCAGCGGAATGAGCACCGCGACGAGCGAAACGGTCAGCGACAGGATGGTGAAGCCGATCTGCCCCGCGCCGGCGAGCGCCGCATCGAGGGGCGAGGCCCCGTCCTCGACGTGGCGGGCCACGTTTTCGATCATGACGATGGCGTCGTCCACGACGAAGCCCGTGGAGATGGTCAGCGCCATGAGCGTCAGGTTATTAAGCCCATAGCCGAGCAGATACATGACGCCGAAGGTGCCGACGAGGGAAAGGGGCACGGCCACGGCCGGAATGAGCGTGGCCCGGCCGTCGCGCAGAAACACGAAGATGACGCCGACGACCAGGGCCACGGCCAGCGCCAGTTCGACCTGCACGTCGTCGATGGAGGCGCGGATGGTGACCGTGCGGTCGGCCATGACGGCGAGGTTGACCGCCGCCGGCAGCGAGGCGCGAAGCTGGGGCAGGATGGCCTTGATGCGGTCCACCACGTCGATGACGTTGGCCCCGGGCTGGCGCTGGATGTTGAGCACGATGGCCGGCTTGCCGTTGACCCAGGCGGCCTGCCGCGCGTCCTCGGCCCCGTCGGACACGGTCGCGACGTCGGACAGGCGCACGGGGCGGCCGTTTTTGTAGGCCACGAGCAGGGGACGGTATTCCGCGCTGGTGAGCAACTGGTCGTTGGCCCCCAGGATCGAGGACTGGCGCGGGCCGTCGAAGCCGCCCTTGGCCTGGTTGACGTTGGCCGCGGCCACGGCCGCGCGCACTTCTTCCAGGGTGATGCCGTAGGCGGCAAGCGCCGTGGGGTTGGCGTCGATGCGCACGGCGGGCCGCTGCCCGCCCGAGACGCTGACGAGGCCCACGCCCGAAAGCTGGGAGATCTTCTGGGCCAGACGCGTGTCGGCCAGGTCCTGCACTTCCGTCAGCGGCATGGATTCGGAGGTGAGCGCCAAGGAAATGATGGGCGCGTCCGCCGGGTTGACCTTGCTGTAGACCGGCGGCGTGGGCAGGTCGTCGGGCAGCAGGCTGTAGGCCGTGTTGATGGAGGCCTGCACCTCCTGCTCGGCCACGTCGAGGGACAGGCTCAGGGCGAATTGCAGCGTGATGACCGACGCCCCGCTCGAGCTGACCGAGGTCATCTGCGTAAGCCCCGGCATCTGGCCGAACTGGCGCTCCAGGGGCGCGGTCACGGCCGAGGCCATGACGTCGGGGCTCGCGCCGGGATAGAAGGTGCGGACCTGGATGGTGGGATAATCCACCTGCGGCAGGGCCGAAACCGGGAGTTGGAAATAGGCGATGGCCCCGGCCAGGATGACCGCCACCATCACGAGGGTGGTGGCCACGGGCCGCAGGATGAACGGGCGCGAGAGGTTCATGCGTTGGGCGCCGCCGCGGCCGCGTCTTGCCGTATGGAGACCTTGGAACCGTCGCGCAGCCTGTCCGCGCCGTCGACCACCACGGTTTCGCCCGCGGCAAGCCCCGAGTCCACCACGACGTCGGTGCCAACGGCCAGGCCCGTGACCACGGGGCGCATGGACGCCGTATTGTCCGCGCCGACCACGAACACGTGCGCGCCCTTGGGGCCGCGCAACACGGCCGCTGCGGGCACGAGCACGACGTTTCGCTTATTATCGAGCAGCAGTTCGGCGTTGACGAACTGGTTGGGGAAAAGCGCCTCGTCCTTGTTGTCGAATAGCGCCCGCAGCCTGACCGTGCCCGTGGAGACGTCGATCTGGTTGTCGGTGGTCGCGAGTTTCCCCTGGGCCAGCTTCTCGCTCATGGTGCGGTCGTAGGCGGTCACGGGAAGCGATTCGCCGGCGAGCAGCTTGCGGCGCACCTTGGGCAACTGGTCCTCGGGCAGGGTGAAGACCACGCTCATGGGCGACATCTGGGTGATGACGCAAAGGCCGTTCTCGTCCGTGCTTTTGACCATGTTGCCGGGGTCGAGCTTGCGCAGGCCCACGCGGCCGGAAACGGGCGCGGTGATGCGGCTGTATTCGATCTGCAGCTTGGCGTTGTCGATCTGCGCCTTGTCCGAGCGCACCGCGCCCTCGTACTGGCGCACAAGGGACGCCTGCGTGTCCTTGGTCTGGCCGGCGAGCATGTCCTTTTTGACGAGGTTGTCGTAGCGCGCGAGGTCGGCCCGGGCGTTTTCCAAAAGCGCCATGTCCTTGGCCAGCTGGCCCTCGTATTGGTTGCGCTGGGCCTCGAAGGAGCGCGGATCGATCTGGGCGAGCAGCTCGCCTTCCTTGACGAACTGGCCTTCCTTGAAGCGCACCTCGGTCAGTTCGCCGTCCACGCGGCTTTTGACCGTGACGGTCTTAAGCGGCGTGACCGTGCCGATGCCCGAAAGCGTCACCGGGGCGTCGCCGGTCCGGGCCTTGGTCACGGACACGGATACGACCATGGGCCCCATGCCCGGGGGCGGCCCCTTGGGCTGGGCCCGGCCGTCGCGGCCCACGAAAAACCACAGCCCGCCGCCCACGGCGAGGAGCGCGAGAATGACGGCGGCGGTGCGAAAGGAGCCGCGTCGGGGCGAGGCGTCCTGGGGAGATGGCATGCGGGACATCCTTGTCAGGGTTGGCGTTGCCGGAAAAACGAATGCCGGAAACGGCGTTGCGAACCCACGTCGTATCCGGCAGGCCAAAGGTTACATCAGCGGGGGAAAGCCTGCCAGTCCCCTTGCGGGGAGATTTCCAAACCGTCAGATCGCGGCCGGGACGATGCGCGTCACACCGGACTTGCGCAGGCCGTCCCGGCATCGGCGTTCTTCGGGGCGGCCTGCGACAGCCTGTCGCCCGCAACCCCGGTGAGGTTTCATACCCAGTGCGGGATTCTCGTGATACGCCGGCCACGGGCAATTCCCCCGCGGCCTGTATCCGCGCGATGCGTGACAAAAGATGGCCTGCCGTACGTCCCTGCCGGTCGCGGACAATTTTGCAGCACCTAGCTGCGAAAACGTCAGGCCCTTGGCAGTGGTTGCGGGTGCGGCGCGCGGCGGCGGCGCATGCCGGCCTGGGAGCGGCGGCATCTGCGGCAGGGAGGAAAGACGCGCGGGAAAGGCCGGGGCGGCACGCCCCGCGAGGGGCCGGAAGGGGACACCCCCTTCCGGTCGGGGCATTTCGGCTTCAGATGGCCCCGCTGAAGCGGGCGAAGCTCATGCATTCGAACCGGTTGGAAAAGGGACAGGGCTCCTTGGCAAACCACTTTCTTTTCGGGCACCAGTAGGCGTTCTTGAAGGGTTCGTTGCACCCGGAGGACGTGGTGGCCTTGCGGGTGAACGATCCGATGCGCATCCTGCCGTCCGAGTGGCTCATGCGGATAACGGCCATGGTCGTCACCTCCGTCTGCACGAAAGAATGCATAAGCCGGGCCAACGGCGAGGCGGCGCTTTTTGCCAACCCGTTGCCATGGCGACGATTTCCCCCGCCCTGCCCCGCCCCCTGGCGCGACGGCCGGATTTGATCTATCACCCAGCCCATGCCACGCGCCGGCCGGGTCTCCCGGCAGGCAAAGGAGGACGCTTTGGGACTTTTGGCCGCAAGCGGCGGATTCACCCGTTACAGGATCGTGGGGGAAGTCAAGAACGACATCCTGCGCGAAGCCCCGGACCGCCTGAAGAAATACGCGTTTACCGACATCGACAACACCGCCGACGAACGCTCCTTCGGCTGGGTCGCCTTCGAGGACTACCTGGACACCGAATGGCGCGGCGCGCCCCCGGAAAAAGGCCATTACCTGGCCTTTTCCCTGCGCCTGGACACGCGGCGCGTTTCGCCAGCGGTGCTCAAAAAGCACATGCGCCTGGCCATCGACCAGGAAAAGGAACACAACCTCGCCTCGGGCAAGAATTTCGTGTCCAAGGAGCGCAAGAAGGAGATCGCCGAACGGATCAAGCTCTCGCTCATGGCCCGCGCCCTGCCCATCCCGGCCGTGTTCGAGGCGGTCTGGAACACCATGGACCAGGTCGTCTGGCTGTGCTCCACCAACAGCAAGGTGCAGACCCTTTTCGAGGACCTCTTCACCATGACGTTCGAGATGCACCTCGAGCCGCAGACCCCGGCCTTCCTGGCCGAACGCATGCTCGGCGTCGAACGCGCCCTGGCCCTGGAACATATCGAACCGAGCCGGTTTGACGGGTAGGATGAGAAGGGGAGGAAAGCGGGAAGATGCCTCCGGCGGCCAGGAGGGGGTGACCCCCTCCTGGACCTCCGCGACGGGGAAAAGGGACCTATTAGCGCGGCAATGCCGGGAGACGGTCGATGGACATCAATATGGCGGAAGCCAAGAATCCGGTGCTGGGGCAGGACTTCCTGACCTGGCTCTGGTTCAAGAGCGAAAAAAGCGGCTGGCTGTTCAAGCTGCCGGACGGCTCCGAGGTCAACGTGTACCTGGAGCAGAAGATATCGGTGCGCGGCGGCGAGGGCGAGGACGCCGAAACGGCCACGGTTTCCGGGCCGCACGCCCAGTTCGCCGAGGCGCGCCTCGGCGTCAAAAGCGGCAAGCGCGTGGACCGCGCGCTGATTCGCTTCGAGCAGGACGGCGAAACCTGGACCGTCACGGTCAAGGCCGACGACTTCACCCTCAACTCCCTGCGCACGCCCAAGATGGAAACGCGCAGCGAGGAAGGCGACGACCCGGACGCCAAGGTCCTGGAAAAGCTCTACCTCGTGGAAAAATGCGCCGGCTTTTTCGACGCCCTCTACAGCCAGTTCCTGACCGTGCGCTTAAGCCAAGGCTGGACCGGCGAACTGTCCGACTTCGCCGAATGGCTGCGCGAGGGCGTCTAGCCCCGGCGGTCACTTCGAGGTCATGACGCACACCCCGGACCAGTCCTCGGGCGGGTTTTCCAGACAGCGGCGGCAGCGTTTCACATAGGACGCCGCCGCCGCATCGTTTTCCGCCAGCGCTTCGAAGCCCGCCAGCGCCGTTGCGAACTCGCCGGCAATGAACGCCTCAAGGGCGGCGGCGAAGGCGTCCAGGCTTTCCCGGCGCGAAGCGGCTTCCTTGGGCCACAGCGGTTCGTGGACCGTGACGGCCTCGGCCCGCCCCACCACCTCGACCAGGGCCACGCGCCGCGAGGCGACCGCCTCGCCCGCGGCCGCGCGCGTGGCCTCGGACATCATCGTGTACGTGCCGAACTGCTTGTTGACGCCCTCCAGGCGCGAGGCCAGATTCACGGCGTCGCCGAGCATGGTGTAGTCGAAGCGCGAATCCGAGCCCATGTTGCCGACCACGGCCTCGCCCGTGTTGAGCCCCACGCGCATGTGCAAGTCGTGCCCGGAAAGCTCCCGGAACGTCGGGCGCAATTCCGTGAGCCTGTCCTGGCAGCGCAGCGCGGCGCGCACGGCCCTGGCGGCATGGTCGGGCTGGTCAAGCGGCGCGTTCCAGAAGGCGATGATGGCGTCGCCCTCGTACTTGTCCACCGTGCCCCCCTCCTCCAGGATGATGTCGGTCATGGCCGTGAGGTATTTGTTGAGGAGTGCCGTGAGCTCCTGCGGCCCCATGCCCTCGGAGATGGTGGTGAAGCCCTGGAGGTCGGAAAAAAAGATGGTCAGTTCGCGCAGTTCGCCGCCAAGGCTCATGCGCTCGGGATGGGCGATGAGCGCCTCGATGACGTCGGGGCTCAAGTACTGCTTGAAGGCCGACTTGATGAACCGCTTCTGCTTGCCTTCGGTGGCGTAGCTCACGACGACCGCCACGCCGAGCGCGCCGGCCATGGCGGCCTGCGGCAGGGCCAGGGGCAGCCACCAGCCCAGGGCGTAGCCGCCGAGGGCCAGCGCCAGGGGCAGCGGCAGGAAGACCACGATGGCGGCGGTCATGGCCGCCGCCCCGGTGGCCAGGGAAACGAGCGTGGCTCCGGCCACGGCAAAAAGCCCCGCCAGAAGCCAGCCCGACCAGTGCGGCACCACGCGCAGGAAATCGCCGGTGAGCAGGCTCTGCAAGGCCTGGGCGTGGATCTCCACCCCGGACGTCACCCCGGCCACGGGCGAGGGGCGCAGGTCGAGCAGCCCCGGCGCGGAAAAGCCGAACAGCACGTAGCGGCCTTTGAAGATCGACGGGTCCAGGGTCGGCGTGCCGCCTTCGCGAAGCGCCAGCTCGCTTTGGATCACCTGCGCCGCGGACACGGTCGGGAAATCCGCCGAGCGCCGCCAGCGCGGAATGCAAAGCCCGGCGTCGTCGAGCGGCACGGCAACCGGCCCCAGGCGCAGCGTGTGCCCGGAAATCGCCGCCTCCATGTCCGGCTCGGCCAGCAAGCGCGCGGCCAAGGGCAGGGACGGCACGGCCTTGCCGTCGAAAACGCCGAAAAGCCCCACCCGGCGGTAGATGCCGTCGAATTCCGGCTCCTGGCTCACGTTGCCGAGGATTTTCGCCCCGGCCGCCACCTCGGGCACGGGAAAGGCCGCCTTGGGGAAGACGGGGGCGACCGCCGGATCGACGCCGGCAAGCCAGGCGCCCAGACCCGCGATGGCCAGCGGATCGGCCGGCATGTCGGCGGGCCAGTCGCCGGCCTTCCCGGACTCGCGGCCGAGAAAGACCGGCAGCGCGAACCTGCCGAACCGCCTGCCGGCGTCGGCCAGGGCCGCGTCGTCGGACACGCCGTAGGACGAGGGCTCGGTGTAGAGCACGTCGAAGGCCACGGCCTTGGCCCCGGCGCGGCGGCAGAAATCGAGAATGACGCCGTAGACCTCGCGCGGCCAGGGCCAGGACAGGCCGTTCTCCCTGGCCCCCCAGTCCAGGCTCGCCTGGTCGAGCGCAATGAGGCGCACCGCGTCGGACGGCGGCCCCTCGGGAGCCATGAGCCTGGCGCGCCAGTCGAACGTGCGCGCCTCGAAGGAGATGACGATGCCGGTCAGCGACAAGGCCCAGGCCAGGGCCAGCCCCGCCGCCCCGGAAATGAGGCCGTAGAGGAGTCGTTTGCGGAGAACGCCTCCGGCGGCCAGGGCGCTGCCCTGGCCCCGCACGGGCGCTGCCCGTGAC
>DQED01000113.1:181-2871 GCA_003525525.1 Desulfovibrio sp. | reverse complement strand
GCCGTGGGTCAGGGTGCCGGTCTTGTCGAAGACGATGACGCGCACGTCGCCTGCCGTCTGGAGCGCCGCGCCGGATTTGACCAGGATGCCCAGGCGCGCGCCGCGCCCCATGCCGACCATGATCGAGGTCGGCACGGCGAGACCCATGGCGCAGGGGCAGGCGATGACCATGACGGCCACGAAGATGCGCAGCGAAAAGGAAAAGCCGGCATGGCCGAGGAAATACCAGCCGAGTCCCGCGACCACGGCCGCGGCCATGACCGCGGGCACGAAATAGAAGCTCACGGTGTCGGCCAGGTTGGCGATGGGCGCCTTGGAGCCTTGCGCCTGGCGCACGAGGGCCACGATGCGCGAAAGGGTGGTGTCCTCGCCCACGCGCGTGGCGCGCATGACGAGCGCGCCGGTGGTGTTTTGCGTGCCGCCGGAAAGCGCGTCCCCAGGCCCCTTGGCAACGGGAATCGGTTCGCCCGTGAGCATGGACTCGTCCACGCGGGAGTCTCCCTCGACCACTGCGCCGTCCACGGGCACGCGTTCGCCGGGCCGCACGAGCAGCGTGTCCCCGACTTCGACTTCCTCGAGAGGCACGGTCTCCTGCGCGTCGCCGCGCACCAACGTGGCCGTGTCCGGGGCCAGGCGCATGAGCGCGGCGATGGCCCCGGACGTCTTGAACTTGGCCGAGGCCTCCAGGTACTTGCCGAGGCTGATCATGGCGAGCAGTACGCCGGCGGATTCGAAATAGAGGTCCATGGCCCGTCCGGCCGGGTCCGAGCCGGCCAGCAGCAGGCCCAGGTTGACCAGGCTGTAGGCCAGGGCCGCGCCCGTGCCCATGGCCACGAGGCTGTCCATGTTCGGCCCGCCGCGCAGAAGCGCCGGGATGCCGTCGAGGTAGAAGCGCCGGCCGATCCAGACGATGGGGAGCGTAAGCGCGAGTTGTGCGAGGCCATAGGTCGCCGGGGCGCTGTCCGGGTGCAGGAAAGAGGGCAGGGGCAGGCCCAGCATGTGGCCCATGGACAGGGTCAAAAGCAGCGCGCCAAGGACCATGGCCGGGATCAGCGCGCGTTTTTGCGCGGCGAGCGTTTGCAGCGCCTGTTTCTGGCGCGCGGCGAAGGCCCCGCCGCCGTCCTTGGCGGGCGACGCGCCGAAGCCCAGGTCCGCGATGGCTTCCCGCAGCTTGCGCCGGGAAAGGACGGACGGGTCGAAGGTGAACACGCCCGTTTCGTCGGCCAGGTTGACCGAGGCCGAAACCATGCCCGGCAGCCTGCCGGTCACACGCTCGATGCGCGAGGAGCAGGCCGCGCAGTGCATGCCGGAGAGGGCGAGCTCCACCGTGGCGTTTTCCGGCGCGGGAGCGCCCAGGGAAAAGCCCAGGTCCGCCACCCGCGCGCCGATGGCGTCGAGGCTGACCGTTTGGGGATCGTAGCGCAATCGCAACGACTCGTCGGCCAGGTTGACCGTGGCCTCGGCCACGCCGGGGACGCGCGAGAGCACGCGCTCGATGCGGCTCGAGCATGCGGCGCAGTGCATGCCGGAAACGGGGAGGAGCACGGAAACGGGGGCGTTGTCGGGCTTGTTCATGGCGTCAGTGATAATCATTTTCGAAAAGGAAGCAAACGTGCTGTGTCGCAGGAAGCGGGCAAGGCTGGCATTCGGCGGCCATTGAGGGTATGGATGGAAAAAGAGACGGCAAAGGAGCCCCGGGCATGCAATCCGACGAGATGGCCTCCTTTTGGGAAGCCCAAGGCCGTGGGCCGAACAGGTGGGAGCGGCTTCGCGACGTGTTCGAGAAGCTGCGCATGGTGCTCGACATGCCGGCGCTGTGTCCCGGCGGCAGCGGCGATCTGTTGGAACAGCTGGAACAACGCCTGCTCGAGGCCGAACAGCTGTTTCCCGAGCCGGATTGGCTGTCTGTGGACACGGCCGCTCCCGAAGGGATAGAGACGTATTGCGCCAATCATGTGGGCGCGGCGCTTTCGGTACTGCTTCGCGCCGTGGAAACGCTGGCCGAGCGGCGCGCGGGAGAACTCGCCGCCTGCCCGGGCGCGGGCGGGGCGACGTCCGATTCCTGAAGAAGGCGGGAAAGCCTCCCGCCACGGCCCGGGGCGGCGGAGGCAGCCCCGGAACATTTGCCAGGAGCGTTTTTTCGCAACAAAAATAAGGGGCTATGCTTTCGCATAACCCCTTGAAAAGTCTGGTCGGGATGAGAGGATTCGAACCTCCGACTTCTGCGTCCCGAACGCAGCGCTCTAGCCAGACTGAGCCACATCCCGACGTGGAGAAAAGGCTTTTAGAGCATCGGGCGGGCTTTGGCAAGCACTAATCTCGGTTGTCAGAACGGCCGGAGTCATCTAATCATGTTCGACGGCACGGGCCGACCGGAAAACCGCCGCCCTGGCGGGACGCCGGAGCCGGCCGACAGCCCGTCAGGAGACATGCGTGATCAAGGTAGTGGTGGTCGATGATTCGGCCTTCATGCGCAAGGCCCTTGCGGCCATGCTGGGCAAGGACCCGGAAATAGAGGTCGTGGCCACGGCCCGCGACGGCGAGGAGGGGCTGGAGATGATCCGCCGCCACCAGCCCGACGTGGTCACGATGGATATCGAGATGCCGCGCATGGACGGGCTCACGGCCCTGCGGCACGTGATGATGGAGATGCCGCGCCCGGTGCTCATGGTCAGCTCCCTGACCACCGA
>DQED01000113.1:0-129 GCA_003525525.1 Desulfovibrio sp. | reverse complement strand
GACATCGTCAAGATCGAGGACGAACTGCGGGCCAAGGTCAAGACCATCGCCCGCCGCCGCATGAGCCATCTTGCCCGCGCGCCCCTGGCCGGCAGGGCCCGGCCGGCCCCTTCCGCCGCGGCGGGGGGC
>DQED01000315.1 GCA_003525525.1 Desulfovibrio sp. | reverse complement strand
CGCGACGTGGACGCGGACGAGACGCCGGCCGGGTTCGTGCGCCTGTCGCTGCCCGTGGCCGTGCGCCCGGCCCTGGCCGGCCTGGCCAAGCGCTTCGGCGTCTGGGACGGCAAGCCCCTGCGCAAGACCGTGGAGCTCGACGCCATGGGCTCGGCGGCATGGCGCTTGATCGACGGCCGGCGCACGGCAGGAGAGATCGCCGCCGCCCTGGCCACGCAATATTCCCTGGATCCCCGCGAGGCAGAACTGGCCGTGGCGGAATTCCTGCGCCTGCTCGGCCGCCGCGGCGCGGTCGCCGTGGCGGAGAGGGGGGAGGGGGAAAGCATGCCTCCGGCGGCCGGGAGGGACTGAGTCCCTCCCGGACCCACCCCGACGGGGAAGGCATTGCCGGGGAGTCGTGATGTCGTATATGGGGGGACGATGGAGGTTTCCATGGGCGGCATCACGAGAAGGCTTTTCTTGCAGATTCTGGCGGGGGCGGCGGTGTTCGGGCGCATGGCCGATACGGCCTGGGCCTATTTCGTGCGGCAGTTCCCGGTGCGCACCGTGGAAATCGAGGATTTCGGCTTCGACGCGGCCACGGGCATGGTGACGCACGAGCGCGGGCCGGCCGAGCCCTACGCCCTGGTCGTGGACGGACTGGTCGGGCAGCCCCTGCGCCTGTCCTATGCCGATCTGCTCGCCCTGCCCCAGGACAACCAGGTCTCGGATTTCCACTGCGTGGAAGGCTGGTCCGTGGGCGAGCTGGCCTGGGGCGGGCTGCGCCCGGCGACCCTGGCCGACAAGGCCGGGCCGCAGCCCGAGGCCCGCTACGTGATCTTCCACAGCCTCGGCCGCACGCGCTCGCGCCCGGGTGGGCTCGACCATTATGTCGAATGCCTGCCCCTGGCTGACCTGCGCGACCCGCGCCTGGGCTATCTCCTCGCCCTGACCCTGGCCGGCGCGCCGCTGCCCCTGGCCCATGGCGCGCCCCTGCGGCTGGTCTGTCCCTACGATCTGGCCTACAAGGGCGCGAAATTCGTCGCCCGCCTGGAATTCGCCGCCGCGCCCGTGGAGGGCTGGTGGACCCGCGCCAACGGCATCTACGAAACGTTCGCCCCGGTGGAGCCCGGCCGCCTGCGCCGGCCGGATCCCCGCGCCGCCGCCGCGCATTCCTGAATTTCGTCGTGCGCCGTCTTCCCCGCGCCGCGCCCCTTGACGGATCGGCCGGGATGGGCGAGGCCGTAACGAAGTGGGTCGCCACGGGCGTTTGCTGCAACCGGCCGTGGCGGAAGCGTTTTCTGGGCGTTTCGCGGCCGCGCGGGGGCGCCGGCGGTTGCGGGCGCTGCGAGGAGGGGAAGCGGCGTCGGCGTGAAAACCGTGCGGGTCGCACGAAAAGCGCGGGAGAACGTCCATGGACGCGTATCCGTATGAAGCGCAGTTGCTGCTGCGTCTGGTCCTTGCGGTCTGTTGCGGCGCGGTTCTGGGCTACGAACGGGAACGGCACGGCATCAGCGCAGGGTTGCGCACCAATCTGCTGGTGTGTCTCGGTTCCGCCCTCATGATGGTCATCTCCAAATATTTCTACTACCTTGCCGGCGAGGACTCGGGGACGATCCCGCTCGGGCTCGATCCCTCGCGCATCGGCGCGCAGATCGTCACCGGCGTCGGCTTTCTCGGCGCGGGCGTGATCATCAAGGACCGGGGGGCCATCCGGGGCCTGACCACGGCCGCGACGCTGTGGTTCAACGCCGGGGTCGGCATGGCGCTCGGGGCGGGCATGCTGCTCATCCCGGTGTCCTGCACCCTCCTTGGCGTGGTCTCCCTGACCATCCTCAAGCATTTCCAGCGCCGCATCCGGCGCGAGGCCTACCGCGTGATCAGCGTCACCTGCCAGGAGACGCGGGAAACCCTCGACAACCTGCTCGCCTTTTTCCGCTCCCGGGACCTCGGCGTCGAAAACCTGAGCCTGAGCAAGGTCAAGGAAGGGCTCTCCACCTATCGCTTCACCCTGCGCTGCGACTGGTCCTGCCTGGAGACCGTGTCCTGCATCCGCGACCTGGCCGCCATCAATTGCGTGCAGAAGGTCAAGATGGGGTAGGGCGGCAGGAGGAGCGAAGCAGGGAGGAGGAGAGGGGACGCCTCCGGCGGTAAGGCGGGGGCGACGGCCCCTCCTGGACCTCCCGAAAGGGGGGGAGGTTGCGCAGGTCGCTTGCGGTGTGGCGGGGGGGGAGCTGGCGTCAGCAGGCCGGGATGACCGCCGCGAGCAGGCGCGCGAGGTCGGCCTCGGCGCGGCGGGCGGTTTCGAGCACGGCTTCGATCGTGGTTTCGGCCATGCAGTCCGGCAGGTTCACGTTGGTCAGGCAGGAGACCGCGAGCACGCTCATCCCCAGGTGGCGCGCCGCGATGACCTCCGTCACCGTGGACATGCCCACGGCGTCGGCTCCGAGCAGGCGCAGCATGCGCGTCTCGGCCGGCGTTTCGAGGCTCGGCCCGAGCACCCCGGCGTAGACCCCGCGCTCCAGGCGCAACCCGCAGGCCAGGGCCGCCGCGTCGGCGATCGCCCCCAGGCGCGGGCAATAGGCCCGGCTCATGTCCGGAAAGCGCGGTCCGAGCGCGTCGTCGTTGGCCCCCACCAGCGGGTTGCGGCCCGTGAGATTGATGTGGTCCGTGATGCGCATGAGCCCGCCCGCGGCGAAATGCGGGTCCAGCGCCCCGGCCGCGTTGGTGAGGACGAGCGTGCGCACGCCGAGGCCGGCCAGGAAACGCACGCCGAAGGCCACCTCGCGCGGGCTGTAGCCCTCGTAGAGGTGCTGGCGTCCGGCCAGGAAGGCCACCGGCCGTTCCCCCACCGTGCCGCAGACCAGGCGTCCGGCGTGGCTCGGGGCCGTGGAACGGGGAAAGCCGGGCAACTGCGCCGTGGCGACCTCGCGCGTTTCTTTCATGAGCGCGGCCACGCCGCCAAGGCCCGTGCCCGCGACCAGCCCCACCGCGCCGGCCGGAAGGGGGCCGAGCGCATGCTGCGCGGCCGCCACGGCCTGCTTTACATCCTCGCCGTAGTGCATGTAGATTCCTCCCGTCTTTCGCCGTCGTAGCACGGCGCATGGCGACAGGGAAGGGGGAGGCCCTTTCTGTCCCCAAGGGCCGCAACTCTCGCACGCAACGGACGCTCGCATGGATCTGGGAACGTTTCTCGGCTTGGCCTCGGGCATCGCCCTGGTGCTGGGCGCCATCTTCATGGGCGGCACGCTCATGGAGTTCGTCAATGTGCCGAGCATCATGATCGTGATGGGGGGGACGCTGGCCTCGACGTGCGTCGCCTATCCTCTTGCGGAGGTCTTCCAGGCCTTTTCCGCCATGATGCAGATTTTTTCCTCGCGCAAGGTCCGCGACGCCGAAGTCGTCAACATGATGGTGCGCATCGCCGAGATCAGCCGCCGCGAAGGCCTGATCGCCCTGGAAAACATCCACACCGACAACGCCATCCTCAAAAAGGCCTGCCAGCTCATCGCGGACAACGCCGACCCTGCGCTCATCCGCGAGACCGTGCGCATCGAGATCGGCTCCATGAAGCGCCGCCATGCCGTGGGCGAGGCCGTGTTCAAGTCCCTGGCCGGCTACGCGCCGTCCTTCGGCATGATCGGGACGCTCATCGGCCTCGTGCAGATGCTCACGCGCCTGGAGGACCCCAAGACCCTGGGCCCGGCCATGGCCGTCGCCATCATCACCACCTTCTACGGCTCCATGCTGTCCACGCTGTTTTTCCTGCCCGTGGCCGGCAAGCTGCGCTCGCGCACCCTGAACGAGACGCTCCAGCTGGAGATCATCTTCGAAGGGGCCAAGTGCATCCTCGAAAACAACAACCCGCGGCTGGTCTACGAGAAGCTGTCCTCGTTCATTGCCCCCAAGGAGCGCCGTTATGAGCGCCGATGACGAAGCCGGTCTCGACGACGACATGGAGGAGGCCGAGGCCCCCAGCGAATGGCTGACCACGCTGGCGGACATGTCCATGCTGCTGATGAGCTTTTTCATCATGCTCTTTTCCATGTCGAGCCTGGACGTCAAGAAATTCACGGATTCCTTCACCTCGGTGCGAAACGCCCTGGGCAACCAGGCCAAGTCCGCCACCTCGTCGCCGATTTCCACGCCGGAGCTGTCCACCCTGGTCGAGCAGGCGCGCATCAAGCAGCGCATCATCGGCGAACAGCGCCGGGTCTACGACCAGTTCCGCTCCTACGTGTCCACCAAGGGCCTGGAGGGCGTGGTGGCCGCGACCCTGGAGTCGGGCAAGATCACCATCGCTTTTCCCTCGGGCGTGCTCTTCCCCAAGGACGGCGTGGACCTGACCGAGGAGGGCAAGGCGCGGCTGCGCACGCTGTACGAGTTCCTCGTCAAGACCGCGGGCGAGCGCATCAACATCCGGGGCTTCACCGACGACCAGCCGCCGGCCCCGGGCAGCCGTTTCCGCGACAACTGGGAGGTTTCCTCCTTGCGGGCCGTGGCCGTGCTGCGTTACATGGTGTCCTTGGGGATGCCCTCCAACCGATTGACAGCCACGGGATTAGCTGATTTAGAACCCCTCTACCCCAACAATACCCCGGAGCACCGGGCGCGGAACCAACGCGTGGAGTTTGTGTTGGAACGCTTCATCGGCGGCGAATAGGGAGCCCGGCATGGACTTTACGTTCACGCTGGAAGGGGAACAGGGCCGGCGCGCCGCGCATCGCGAACGCGTGCGCGGCCTTGTCGCCTTGTGGAGCGACGGCGGGGACCGCGCCTACGTGGTCCACGACGTCAGCGCCGCGGGCCTGTCCCTGGTCGATCCCGACGGCGCGCTCGTCGCGGGCCGGGCCGGGCGGGTGACGCTGGCCATCGGGCCGCGCACCCTGATCGCGGCCTTGCCCGTCAGCGTCGTGCGCGTGACGGGAACGGGTCTGGCCGGCCTGGCCTTCGGGGAGCTCTCCCTGCGCCAGGAAGCCTGGCTCGACAAGCTGGTGCTGGAAATACAGAAACGGCGCATCGACCTGCGCAAGGCGCGGGAAACGGCCGGAAACCCTGAGGATAAGAAGACGGATCGTGCCGACGAACAAACATAAGGTCCTGGTGGCCAACCGGGGCGAGATCGCCATGCGCATCATCCAGGCTTGCGTTTCGCTCGGCCTGGATTTTGTTTGCGTCCATACCAAGGCCGACGCGGCCTCGGGCCATCTGGCCCTGGCCCGGGAACTCGGCGGGCCGGACTGCGCCTACCGCATCAGCTCCTACCACGACGCCAACGAGATCCTGGCCGTGGCCGACCACAGCGGCGCCACGGCCATCCATCCCGGCTACGGCTTTTTCGCCGAGGATTTCCGCTTCGCGCGCCGCGTGGCCGAACGCACCCGGGGCCTCGTTTTCATCGGCCCCTCCTGGCGCATCATCCGGTCGCTCGGCGACAAGATCAACACCAAACGCCTGGCGCGCAGCCTCTCCATACCCACCGTCCCCGGCTCCGACCGCCCCGTCTACGACGAGATGGAGGCCGAGGAGATCGCCGAGACCCTGTTCGCCTTCCAGGCCGAGCAGGGCATCGCCAACTCCGTGGTCCTGGTCAAGGCCTCGGCCGGCGGCGGCGGCATGGGCATCGAGGAAATCTACGACATCGACCAGTTCAAGACCGTCTACCGGCGCATCCGCAACTACGCCAAGCGCCAGTTCCACGACGAGGGCGTGCTCATCGAGCAGCGCATCTTCGACTTCAACCACCTCGAAGTGCAGATCGTGGCCGACCGTTCGGGCAAGAACATCGTCCACTTCGGCACCCGCAACTGCACCATCCAGTCCACGGGCCGGCAAAAGCGCGTGGAGGTGGCCCCGGGGTTTCGGCCCCAGGAAGTCGCATACGCCTTCGACGCCGCGAAGGTCCTCGACGACATCGTCGGCTACTCCCTGGCCATGGCCAGGGAGGTGGGCTACGACAACGTCGGCACCTGGGAGTGGATCGTCTCGCCCACGGGCCAGCCCTTCCTCATGGAGGTCAACACCCGCATCCAGGTGGAAAACGGCGTGTCCGCCGCCATTTCCCGCATCAGGGGCCAGGGCGGCGTCAACCTCATCGCCGAGCAGATCCGCATGGGCCTCGGCGACCCCATGGGCTACGACCAGTCCGACATCGCCTTCGAGGGCGTGGGCGTCGAATACCGCGTCATCGCCGAGGACCCGGCCAACCGCTTCACCCCCTGGGTTGGGCGCATCGACCAGTTCCTGGC
>DQED01000393.1:382-8393 GCA_003525525.1 Desulfovibrio sp. | reverse complement strand
CGGGACACGGGCGCTGCCGCGCCGCTGCCGGGCGGCCTGAAGCCGGAGATCATGACGATGCTTTTTGCGGATGTCGCCGGCTACAGCCGGTTGCGCGAAGAGCAGATTCCGCCGTTTATGACCCGGTTCATGGGCGGCGTGGCCGAACTGGCGGACAGGTTCGGGCCGGTGATGCGCAACACCTGGGGAGACGGGCTTTTTTGCGTTTTTGCCGATCCGCGCGCGGCAGGGTGCTTCGCCCTGGAACTGGCGGCGTTCGTCAGCCGCACGCCATGGCCGGAGTTCGGCTTGCCCGGGGGGCTCGGCATCCGGACCGCGCTGCACTCCGGTCCGGTCTACCGCTGCCAGGACCCGGTGCTCGGCCGGCCAAACTACACCGGCACCCACATCAGCCGGGCGGCGCGCTTCGAGCCGATCACGCCGAAAGGGCAGGTGTACGCCAGCGAGGCGTTCGCGGTCCTGGCCACGGCCTCGGGGGTGGAGGATTTCGCCTGCGAGTATGTGGGCCGCATCGAACTGGCCAAGCACTACGGCGTCTTTCCGGCCTATCTGGTCCGCCGGGCCGCGCAGGCGGACGCGGTCTGCGAGGTCCAGGCAAAGGGCTGACGCGTCGCGGCCGCCGTCGCCTTGACAACCGAACTATCGACCGCAAGTGGCCTTGCACCTTGAAGGCTTTTCACAAACATGCCGACGGCTCTGCCCCGCGTCGGGATGCCGGCCGGGCAGAATCTGTGTCGTGAATAATCTGCAATCGAGCAAGCCTCGCGACGCAGCGACAAGTTGCCATCTATCAGATGCGGCCGGTTCCCTGTTGTGGCAGTCTTTTTCCTTGTCCGACGCCGCCGTACACCGTACGTCGGGAAGTCCATCCCGGGACGGGTTGCGTGTGCTCTGCAATGGCGCTGACGGGTTTGCCGCGCCGATTTTTCTCTATTTCGTAATCCGGACATCCAGGACATAGCGAGTGTCATCTCCCTGCATGGCGCCGACGATGATTTTGTACGTGCCGCTTGCAGGCAGAACGCCTTTCCACTCCGTGGCGTCGTCCTCTTCGCCCGCCTTGGGCAGATAGGCTTCTTTCTTGCCTGGCTTCTGGATGTGAAACAGCACCAGTTTGCGTTTGTTGGTCACCTTTACCTGCATAGTCTGCCCGACTTTTGCCGCAATGGGGAAAATGTCGCGATCCATTCCCTGGATTTCGCCTTTGAGGCTGGCGCTGTCGGACCCTGGGGCGAATGCGATCTGCGGCTTGTCCCCGGCGACCGCGGCGGCGGCCAGGGACAGGACCATGGCGGACGGCAGGGCGAACGCCGAAAGGACGCGGCAAATGCGGGAGTGCTCGGACATGGACGGTCTCCTTTTTTCGGGATGAGGCTTGGGGCTACCGCTGTGAAACCACGGGCCAGGAATGTCTTCCTGATCCCCGAGAACCGGGCCTAGCGGCCTTTGGCGAACGCCGTACGCGCGGCCAGGGCCGTGTCCGGGAAGTCCGAAAACACGCCGTCCACGCCCAAAACGTAAAAGCTCAAGTATTCCTTGAAAGGGTCGCCGTCGTAAGCCGGGGCGAGGAAACGGGGTTCGTTGCGGAAGGTGTAGGCATGGACGAACAGGCCCGCGGCATGGGCGTCGGCCACGAGGCTGGTCGGGCTGCAGAGGCTCCCGTCCGGGTTTTGCGGCACGACGAGGCGTTTGTCCGGACCGATGCCCGTGGCGAAGCGGGCGACGGACGCCAATCCCGCCGGCGTCGTCAGGTCGCCGTAGGTGCGTGGATCGCCGGAAGCGGCAAGGTCGTAGGGCCTTTTTTCCGGAGCGCCCAAAAGCAGGACCAGGGGGACCGGCGTCAGTTCGCGCAGGGCCTCAAGGCTGCCCGGTTCGAAGGACTGGACGTACACGGTCGCGTCCGGTGTGTCGTAGCCGTTGCGGCGCAGGATTTCCACCAGCCGGGGCTCCAGGGGCAGCCCGATGGAGCGGAAATAGGTCGGGTGCTTGGTCTCGGGATAGAGGCCGATGACCCGGCCCGTTTCCTTTTCCTTGCGCCGCGCCAGGGCCACGATCTCCTCGAAGGTGGGGACCGGAAAGCGGCCGTCGAAGCCGTGGTCGCGAAAGGGCAGGCGCTCCCGTGCGCGCAGGGTCCGGATCTCGGCCAGGGTGAAGTCTTCCGTGAAAAAACCGGTGACAGGCGCGCCGTCGATGGTCTTGGTCGTCCTGCGGTCCGGAAATGCTTCGGCCACGTCGGTGGTGCCGGAAATCTCGTTTTCGTGGCGGGCGATGAGCGCGCCGTCCCTGGTCGGCACGAGGTCGGGCTCGATGAAGTCCGCACCCATGTCGATGGCCAGTTCGTAGGAGGCCAGCGTGTGCTCGGGCCGGTAGCCGCAAGCGCCGCGGTGGCCGATGACGACGGGGAGGGGAGTGTCCGGTTGCTGGGCCATGGCGGGTCGCTCCGGGACGGCGAGCGCCGCCGGCAGAAGCAGCGACACCGCAAGGCGGACAAGGAAGGCGCGCGCGGGCATGTCCGGCTCCTTGGCGCGTTGCCGTTGGGGAGGGGCGCAGTTCCAGGAGTGCGCCCGGGGGAGCAGGCCGGAACAAAAGGGACGCCGCTCCCCTGCGGCAGCGGCGTCCCGGGAAAGGCTATTCCTCCGGCGCTTCGGCGGCCGCTGCTTCGGCGGCGGCCACCTCTTCCGGATCGGGGGCGATGTGGTCGCGCCAGTAGATCAGGCGCTGGCAATTGGGGCAGCTCAAAATCTGGATGCCCTTTTGCAGTTCGATGAAGGACTGGGGCGGAATGGAGATGTGGCAGCCCGAGCAGATGCCGGCCTCCACATGCACGATGACCGGGTTTTTCAGGCGCGAACGGATGAACTCGTAGCGCTGCAGGATGGGCTTGGGCACGGCGGTGCAGGCTTCGGCGCGGCGGGCGTCGAGTTCGGCAAGCCGCGCCTTGGCCACGGCGAGGCGTTCATCCAGGCTCTGGCGGGCGACGGCCAGTTCGGCGTCGAGCTCGGTCGTCTGTTCGTCGATGGACTTGAGCTCCAGGTTCTGGCGGGCCAGTTCTTCGGCGACGGTGATTTTTTCCTCTTCGCGGCCACGGTTCTGCTTCTCCAGGTTGTCCATCTCGCGCATCATTGCGTGATATTCCTTGGAGTTGCCGACCTGCATCATCTTGCTCTTGCTCTTTTTGAGCCGCATGGTGTCGGTTTCGATCTCGCCTTCCAGACGCTTTTGCTGGTCGGTCAGATACTTGAGCTTGTCGCGAATGATCGCGGCGTTGTCTTCGATTTCCTGGCGGTTCTTTTCCAGTTCGGTTATGCGCAGGGGGGCCTTTTTGAGCTCTTCCTGGAGCAGGACGATCTCGTCATCCACTTTCTGCAAGACCACCAGCTGTTCGATCTGTTTCAGATACATGGGGTTCTCCGCATGGTTATTCGGTTCCCCGGGGCGAGGCCCCCTGGGGGACGTACGCCGAAAACGGGTCGTTTCCGGGGAAAAAGCGCACGGCAGGTCCCTTGGATCCAAGGGTTGCGGCAAGGTCCTCGGCGAAGCGGCGCAGCATCACCTCTTCGAGGCTGAAGTGCCCCACGTCGAGGACGCATTTGCCCGGCGGCACGGCCAGGGCCTGATGGTACTTGAGGTCGCCGGTGANNGCGCCGGCGGCAAAGGCGCGCCCGGCCATGTCCGCGCCGGAGCCGGGGCAATAGGCCAGGGTGGCGACGGTTTCCGGTTCCTCGCCGGCCATGGGGAAAAAGCTGCGCGGCAAAAGCGTCGCCAGCCGGCCGAGGAGCGCGGCGAAAGGCACGGGCTCGGGCAGCGCGCCGACGCAGCCGTAGCCGTAGGTTTCCGCGGGCGCGGCAAGCTCTGTGAGGGAAAAAAGGACGGCGTCCGGGCTGGCCGCGGTCACGGCGTCGCAGGCACGGGCACTAAGGCGCTGGGGAAAGACCGCTTCGAGCCGGCCCGGCGCGGGCGGGGCGAGGGTCACGCCCGGGAGCGTCTCCAGGGCGTTTCGCGCGGCTTCGGGCGCGGCGACGTTCCAGTGCGCCGCGAAAAAGGGCGTCTTGCCGGCCGGCTCCAGCACGCGGCGGTCCGTGAGCCCGAGCGCCTCGGCGAGCCAGGCGGGCGGCCCGTCCACGGCCGTGNNCCGTGTCCAGGGAGGTGTGCGCGGCATAGAGCCAGGCCCGGCTCGACAGGACCATGGCCAGGACGCGGTGGTAATCGTCCACGCGGTCGGGCAAGCGCGGGGAAAGGACCAGGGGATGGTGGACGAGCAGGACCTGCGCGCCCCAGGTCAGGGCCTCGGCGACGAAGCCGGGCGTCGGGTCCAGGGCAACGGCCAGTTTGTCGCAGGTCTCCCGCGTGCCGGCGATCTGCACGCCGCTGCGGTCCCAGGAGGCGGCCCGGCCGGGATCGGCCGTGGCCTCGACGGCGGCAAGGAGGTCGGTTACACGCATGACGCCGGGGGGAAGGCTTGCATCGTGGCCTGGGCAAAGCGCCGGTACCGGGTTGTCGCATGCGCCGTGGCGGCGCTGGGGGCGGTCTGGATGGCCATGTATCCTTCGTGGTGGGCCTACCAGGATTCGAACCTGGGACCTGCCGGTTATGAGCCGGTGGCTCTGCCAACTGAGCTATAGGCCCATGCCGTATTCGCGAACTTGCTTTTATAAGCCGCGCATGCAGCATTTGTCAAGGGCGCGGCGCGCCGCAACCCTACGCCCCGGCCTTCTCCGACAGCTCCTTGACGTGGGCGATGGCCGCGCGGCCGGCCTTGGCCCCTTCGCCCACGGCCACGCTGATCTGCATGAAATGCCCCACGCAGTCGCCGGCCGCGAACACCCCGGACACGTTCGTCTTCTGTTCGTGGTCCGCCTCGATGAACGCCCCGCGCGTCGTCACGCCGAGCGTCTTGGCAAAATCCAGGGCCGAGGCCTGCCCCATGGCCACGAAAAGCCCCTCGGCCGCCACTTCGCTCCCGTCCTCGAGCACGGCGGCGGTCATGGCCGGTTCGCCGGAAAGGCGCACGATCTTGGCCGCGGAGACCGGGATGCCGGCCGCATCGAGCTTGGCGGCGAACCCGTCGCCCATGGCCGTTTCCTTGCCCTGGGTGTAAATGGCGATGTCCTTGGTGAAATTGGTCAACTCCAGCGCCTGGTTGGCGGCGTAGTTGCCCTCGCCGACCACCACTACCTTGCGCCCCCGGAAGAAGAAGCCGTCGCAGCTCACGCAATACGAGACGCCCTTGCCCTCGTAGTCGGCGATGTTGCTAATACCCGGGCGCACCCGGGCCACCCCCGCGGCGATGACCACGGCCTTGGCCTCGTATTCGTTCTTGTCCGTGACGACGTGGAACGCGCCGTCGTCGCCCGCGTGTACGGCGAGCACCCGTTCGCAGGCCAGGAGCGCGCCGAAGCGTTCGGCCTGGCGCACGCCGCGGGTAATGAGTTCGCGACCGGAGATGGTTTCGGGAAAACCGAAATAATTGTCGATATCGTAATCGCCGGCGATTTTGGGTTCGCAGCCGGCGACAACCGTGTCCATGCCGGCGCGGGCCGTGTAGATGGCGGCGGAAAGCCCGGCCGGGCCGGCGCCGATGATCAGGCATTGCGTGTGTTGCATGTGCGTTCTCCAGGTATACGGATCGGGGCGCGAAAAGCCCTGTGCGGGCGAACATAGCAATAAAGCCGGTCCGGGGACAAGCGGCGCGCCGGGAGAGCGGCCGGTTCCGCCAGTGGCGTTGTCATCACGCCACGGCTGGGCTAAGGGGGTAGGCCAGTTCCCGGAAAACGGAGCGAGGAGTTCTTTTCATGGACGCAGGATACGGACGCGGGGAAGCGCTTGCGCGCCTGACGTCGTTTTTTCGCAATGTTCCGGTCATGCTGCATGCCATCGATGCGGCCGGCCGGCTGCTGACGGTCAACGCCTGCTGGCTGGAAACGCTCGGCTACGCGGAGCAGGAGGTGGTGGGCCGCAATTTCGCCGACTTCCTTTCGCCCGAATCTCGTGAGCCCTTCCGGGAGACGCTCGCGGACATGGTCGCGCGGGAGCGACGGATGGAACGGGCCTACAGGATGGTGGCCAGGGACGGCCGGGTTGTGGACGTGGTCGTGTCCGGGGTGGGGGAGTACGACGCCTCGGGCCGTTTCGTCCGCTTCCTGGCCGTGGTCACGGATGTGACGGAAAAACGCCGTGGCCAAGCCGCGCTCGCCGCGAGCGAAGCGCTTTTCCGCATGGCTTTCGAAGGGGCCAACGAGGGCCTTTGCGTCGTGGACGTCAGCGGGCGCTTTCTGCGCGTCAACGAGGCGTTGTGCGACTTCTTTGGCCTTGACCGGGAACGGCTCCTGACCATGGGTATAAACGACCTCGCCCATCCCGACGACCGCGGCGTCAGCCCCCGGTACATCACCCTGGCCCTAAGCGGCAGACGGGAGCATTTCCGTTTCGAGAAGCGCTACATCCACGCCACGGGCCGGCAGATATGGGGGCGCGTCTCGGCCCGGCTCGTGCGCGACGCCGAAGGTCGGCCCGACTATTTCATCGCCCACGTCCTTGACGTGACCGATTCCCGGCGCGCCGCCGAGGAGCGCGCCCTGCACACGCGCACCCTGGAGGCCCTGCTGCGCCTGGGGCGCATGCGCGAGGGCTCCCTGCAAGCCCTCGGCGCTGCCGCGCTGTCCATGGCCGTGTCCTTGACCGGCAGCCGTGCCGGGCTCTGCGCCGTGTACGACTCCAAGCACAGGGGCCTGGAACTGCTCGCCGCCGATCCCGCGGCCTTGGCCGCCTTCGGCCTGCCGCCGGACATCGCCTCCTTTCACCAGTCCTGCGTCGGCATCGATTCCGACGACTGGGACGCGCTTGTGCCCGTAGTCTGCAACATGGCGGCCGGTGAAGGCGAATGCCTGCCCGGCCAGATCCCCACGCGACGGCACGTCGTCGTGCCGGTGGCGGACGGCGAGGCGTCGCGGCTGCTGTTGGCCGTCATCGACAAGACCGAGCCGTATGCCGAGACCGATGTCGGCCGCTTGCGTCTGCTGGGCGAGGGGGTGCTCGCCCACCTGAAAAACCACGGCCGCGAGCGCGACCTGGAACGGGCGCGCAGCCAGGCCGAAGCCGCCAACAAGGCCAAGAGCGGGTTTCTCGCCAACATGAGCCACGAGATCCGCACCCCGCTTTCGGGCATCATCGGCCTGACGCAGATGACGCTCGGCATGGCGCCGCGGCCGGAAGTGCGGGAAAACCTGGAGATGATCCTCGATTCCTCGCGCTCGCTGCTCGGCATCGTCAACGATATCCTGGATTTTTCCAAGATCGAGGCCGGCAAGATGGAGTTCTCGCCGGTGGATTTCGATCTGCGCGAGACACTCGACCGCACCATGAAGCCGTTCCATTTCTCGGCGCGGCAAAAAGGGCTCAAGCTGTCGCTGCGCATCGACCCCCACCTGCCCGAAACCCTGCACGGCGATCCGGACAGGCTCATGCAGGTGGTGCGCAACCTGGTCGGCAACGCGCTCAAGTTCACGGACAAGGGCGAGGTGGCCGTGTCCGTGCGCCTGGACCGGGGGGGCGATCCCATGCGCGTGGCCTGCTCCGTGCGCGACACCGGCATCGGCATCCCGCTCGAGCGGATGCCCGCGCTGTTCCAGGTCTTCTCCCAGCTCGAACAGTCCCGCTCCAAACTCTACGGCGGCACGGGGCTGGGACTGGCCATCAGCCGGCGGCTGGTGGAAATGATGGGCGGGACCATCGGCGTCGAAAGCACGCCCGGCAAGGGCAGCGTGTTCGCCTTCACGGTCTCCCTGCGCCCGGCCCAGGAGGTCCGACGGGAGCCGGTGCAGAGGGATACGGGCGAGGGGACGGGGAGTTTCGCCGGGCTGCGGGTGCTCTTGGCCGAGGACAATCAGGTCAACCGGCTTTTCCTGCGGCATTTCCTGGTCGAGGCCGGCTGCGAGGTGTGCATTGCCGGCTCGGGCGGCGAGGCGCTTGCCCTTTTAGGGGAAACGGCCGTGGACGTGGTGCTCATGGACAT
>DQED01000393.1:0-279 GCA_003525525.1 Desulfovibrio sp. | reverse complement strand
CGTGTCCAAGCCCGTGGACGTGGACGAGCTGTTCACGGTCATGCGCCGGGTGCTTGCGCGGTCGGCCGGTGGGAGGCGCTGCGCGGAGGACGCGCCTCGCGCGCTCATGGACATGGGGTATTACGAACAGCGCGGCAAGCGCGAGTTCGCCCGGGAGATCAGCCGCCTTTTCCTGGAGGAGAGTCCGGCCGTGGCGGCATTGCTGCGCACGTCCCTGGAGCGCGGCGACTGGAAGGCGGTTGCCGACCAGGCCCACACCCTGCTCGGCATGGCCGTGCC
>DQED01000400.1 GCA_003525525.1 Desulfovibrio sp. | reverse complement strand
GACGCCGAAGCCCCTGGCCGCCGTCACGCCCGCACCCGCCGCGGGCCGCCTTTTCGCGGAGAAAGCCCCCCCTCCCGCACCGACCAAGGCGCAGGCCGCTGCGTCCCAGCCCGCTGCCAAGCCGATCGCGGCCGCCAAGGCCGCACCGGAAAAGCCGGCCCCGGCCAAGGTCGCGCCCGCCAAGGCCGTCAACTACAAGGTCGGTCCGGGCGAAACCGTATGGGGCATCGCCAAGAAATTCAANNTCGCTCATGGCCTGGAACAACATGAAGAGCCCGGGCGCCCTGCAGGCCGGCTCCCAGATCACCATCCGCAAGGAATAGCGCAGCGCCTCTCGCACGCCAAAAGGGGCGCGGCCGTTTTCCGGCCGCGCCCCTTTTTTATGTCGCCCGCCCGTCGCCGCCCCCCTTTCGGGAGGTCCAGGAGGGGATGATCCCCTCCTGGCCGCCGGCGGCATCTTTCTCTTTTCTTCTCCCCTTACAATCCGTTTTCTTTAAATATCGTCTCCAACCGGCGGCGGTTCGCGCCGAGGTCGCTGTAGCCCACGCGCGAGGCGCTACGGGCGTGGAGCAGGCCGGCGGCTGGATCGTAGAGGAATTCGACGTCGTCCACGAAGCCGAACCGCAGGGAAGATGCCGTGGCGTGCAAATAGCGTTCGGTGACGTCCTTGACCTTGAGCCCCTGGCCCGGCAGGGAGGCGGCCAATGCGGGAATGGGGTTTTGCGCCGCCTGGCGCGGGGCGATGAAATGCAGCGCGTCGCCCTTGCGCGCCGTGCTCGAGACCCAGTTGGGCTTGGCCCCGTCGGCGCGAAGCGGGCCGCCCGTGGGCGAAAGCGCGGGCTGCGTGCGGCGGCTGACCCGGCCGAGGAAGGCGAACCAGACCACACCGGCCACCACGGCCACGAGCAGGACCACGGCCGCCACCTGCCCCACGGCCTCGAAAAAACCCAGGATGCGACGCAGCGTCTCCATCATGCGCAAACCTCCGAAGCCATGCCCTCGCGTCCGACGATCCGGTTGCGCCCGGCTTCCTTGGCGGCATACAGGTATTCGTCGGCCTTCGCCAGCAGGCTGTCCAACAGGTTTTCGTCGCACTCTGCGACGCCGAGACTGGCGGTGACGCGATGCCCGCCGGGGCGCGCATCGGCCACGGCCCGGCGCAAGCGCCTGGCCACGGCCAGCGCTTCGGCGCCGGCGACTCCCGGGAGCAGGACACCGAACTCCTCGCCGCCCAAACGCCCGATGGCACCACTTTCACCGAGCGCCGCGCGCAGGCTGTGCGCCACCTCGCGCAGGACGAGATCCCCCGCCTGATGGCCGTGCGTGTCGTTGATTTCCTTGAAATGATCGAGATCGAGCATGACCAGGCTGACCTTGCGCCCCAGGGCGCGGGCCTGCTCCAGGACGGTCTGCGCGTGTTCCAGGAAATGGCGGCGGTTGGACAGCCCGGTCAGGGAATCCGTTTCCGCCTGTTGCCGCAGGGCGTCCCGGGCCTCGCGCAGCTCCGCCTCGACCCGGCCGGAAGTCATGGAAAGGACGCAAAACGTCAGCAGAGCCAGGAGAAACATGCTGCACAGCAGCAACGTCTTGACGATGGCATCCGGTCCGCCAACGGCGCATTCCGTGGCGTTTAACGACCGCAGCGCGCGCAAGGCGTACGCCAGGCTGACCAAAAGGAGGATCGCCGAGTAGACGCCCTGCATGGAGTAGGTTTTCCACTGCCGTACGAGAAAGGGCTCCACGGCGATCCGACCGTAGAGGATGGCATTGTAGGCGGAAAAAACAATGATCCGGCGGCACGTGTCAAAATCGAACAACGTATAATATACAATAAGCAGTTCGCCGACGGTGGCCAACGCCACGTTCGCGAGGTGCCTTTGGCGAATCGTCGTGATTTCGCCGTACATGGCGATGCCGTGATACCAGCAGATTGCTTGCAGGAACAGCAAGCCGTTGCCGAGAACGAGGGACCACCGCTCGCCGGCGAAGCGGTAGAAAATCAAAACGACGCCGATGCTCCAGAAAAGCTGGCCAAGAGCCAGGCAGGCGAAGCCGGGGTAGGTTTTGCGAAAAAAAAAGGTATAGCCCAGGACCATGGTCAGCGAGAAATACAAGATCGCTGCCATGAGGATCATCGTCCTCGCGTCCAGGGAGGAAATCAACTCTATGACGGTCCCCATGCAGGCGTGCTCGCTTCTCTTGCCGCCGGGCAAGGGAATAATTGTTGAGGTGTGCCGCGCGCGGGTCAACCCCGCGCGGGTGCCTCGCCGTAGAGCGCCTGCATGAGCAGCGGTCGCAGTTCCTCCGCCGGGAGCACGCGGCCGGTCCACAAACGGAACTGCTCCACGGCCTGGTAGACGAACATGTCGAGCCCGGACACGACCGTCGCGCCGGATTGCCCGGCCTCGACCGCGAACCGGGTGCGTCGGGGGTTGTAGACGAGGTCGTAGACGATCCGCCCGGGCCCCAGCCGGTCGCCGGGGTACGGAGAAAGCGCCTCCAGACGGCCGCGCATGCCCATGGGCGTGGCATTGACGCAAAGCTGCGCCGGATAGTCCGCCCGCGCCTCCCAGTCCACGACCTCGAGGCTAAACGCCGCGGCCAGGGCCTCGGCCTTCTCCCGGGTGCGGCCCGTCACGGCGATGCGCGCCGCGCCCAGGCGCTTGAGGCCCACGACCACCGCCCGTGCCGCGCCGCCGCAGCCAAGGACCAGCGCCGCGCCCACGGACAGCCCGGCCTCCACGAGGGGGCGGCAAAAGCCCTCCACGTCGGTGTTTTCGGCCCACAGGACATTATCGCGCCAATAAAGCGTGTTCACGGCCCCGACCTCGAGGCCGAGGTCGGTCACCACGTCCGCGTACGCCATGACCGCGGTCTTGTGCGGGATGGTGACGCTCAGGCCCGCCATGGGAATCTGTCGGAACCGGGTCATGAACGCAGACAGCGCCTCGGGCGGCGTGTCGCAGGCCTCGTAATAGCCGTCGATGCCGAAACGGGAAAAGCCCCAGTTGTGCACCAGCGGGCTCAGCGAATGCGCCAACGGATGCCCGATGATCCCATACTGTCGCGTCATGCCGACTCCTTGGGGACAGAGAGGAGAACCTGGGGGAGGGAACCTTTTTTTGCAAAAAAAGGTTCCCTCCCCC
>DQED01000074.1:10834-11200 GCA_003525525.1 Desulfovibrio sp. | reverse complement strand
GAGGGACTTGCCGCCGCGCCGCGGACGCCGGGGCTGGCCTTTCTGCATGCCCGGGCCGCGCTTCCCCTCGACGGCCGCAAGGCCGGCATGGCGGCGCTACGCGATTTCCTGCGCCGCCATCCCTGGTGCGCGCAAACGCTGCTGGCCCTGCACGACCTTGCGCGCGGCCGTGACGGCGCACGGCAGGCGCTGCCCGGGCGACTGGCCATCCTGCTCTATTCCTGGAACAAGGCCGCGGACCTGGGGCAGACCCTGGAAGACATCCTGGCAAGCGAGCTGCCGGAGTTTCATCTTTTCGCACTGGACAACGGCTCCACGGACGCCACGCCAGACGTATTGGCCGCCTTTGCCGCGCGCCTGGGGCTG
>DQED01000074.1:155-10826 GCA_003525525.1 Desulfovibrio sp. | reverse complement strand
CAACTGGCTCAAGCATTTGCCCGAGGTCCGGGCCTTCGATTTCGCGGCCTACATCGACGACGACGTGCGCCTGCCCCGGGACTGGGCGCTGCGCTTCGGCGCGGCCGTGGCCGCGTGTCCCGATGCCGGGGCGCACGGTTGCCGCATCCACGACGCCGGGAGCCCGAGCGTGTTGCAGGCCGCCGAATTTCCCCTCGAGCCCGAAGGCGAGGCGATCTCTGCTTCGGATTTGCAATTGCAAGCCCCGGATGTGGGGCAATTTAACTACTGCCGGCCGACGCTTTCGGTCACGGGCTGCTGCCATCTNNATTTCGACATCCGCTTTTCGCCGTCCCAGTTCGACGATTTCGACCGCGATCTGCGCGCGGCCCTGGCCGGCCGTTTCGCCGTCTACCAGGGGCATCTGGCTGTGGGGCACGTGCGCGCAAGCGGCGGCGACGCGGCGCGAAAACGCGCGGCCGGGGCCAATGCCCACGGCAATATGCTGAAGCTGCAAGGCAAATACGATGCCGGCGACCTGAAACGCCTGCGGCGCGAGCAGCGCAACCGCCTGTTGACCGACATCCGCAAAAAGGCCATCTGGTTGGCCCGCCACGATCCGGGCGAGGCAAGCGACAAGGAAGGGCAGCCATGAGCCAGGACAAGGACGCCGCGCGCCTTCGGGAACTGCGCGAGAAAATTCATTACCACGACTACCGCTATTACGTCCTGGACGATCCGGAAATCGAGGACGCGGCCTACGACACGCTCTACCGGGAACTGAAGGCCCTGGAAGCGGCCCATCCCGAGCTCGACGACCCCAATTCGCCGACCAGGCGTGTGGGCGGCACGGTGTTGCCGGCCTTTACGTCCAAGCCGCACCGGATGCGCATGTACAGCCTCGACAACGCCATGACCGAGGCCGAGTGGCTCGATTTCGTGACCCGCGCCGCCAACAAGCTCGAAAAGGAGGGCGTGCCTTTTACGCGCACGTTCTGGGTCGATCCCAAGTTCGACGGTCTGGCGCTGGAGATCCTCTACGAAAACGGCGTCTACGCCGGGGCGCTCACGCGCGGCGACGGCGAAACGGGCGAGGACGTGACGGAAAACGTGCGCACGGTCAAGAACGTGCCCCTCGACCTGCGGCCCCATGCCGCGCGCCACGGCCTGCCCGTGCCACGGCTGCTGGAAGTGCGCGGCGAAGTGGTCATGACCCGCCAGGATTTCTACGAGCTCAACGAGCGCCAGCGCGAGCAGGGCGGCAAGGTCTTCGCCAACCCGCGAAACGCCGCGGCCGGCTCCGTGCGCCAGCTCGATTCCGCGGTCTCGGCCACGCGGCCTTTGACCTTTTTCACCTACGGCGTGGGCACGACGGACTTCGGCGACGCCGATCCGGGCTGGACGACCCATTCCGGGGTCATGCGCGGCCTCGCCGCCCTGGGCCTGCCCGTGGCCGGGGAAGGCAAAGTCGTTTCCGAGGCGGAAGTCTACCCGTATTTCACGGCCATGGGCGCGCGCCGCCAGGAGCTGCCCTTCGAGATCGACGGCGTGGTGGTCAAGGTGGACAGCTTGGCGCTGCAACGGGAGCTCGATTTCACGGACCGCGCCCCGCGCTTCGCCATCGCGCTCAAGTTTCCGGCCCATGAGGCCGAGACGGTGCTGGCGGCCATCGACGTCCAGGTGGGGCGCACGGGGGTGCTTACCCCCGTGGCCATCCTCGAACCCGTATCCCTGGCCGGGGTCACGGTGTCGCGGGCCACGCTGCACAACGAAGACGAGATCAAGGCCAAGGACCTGCGCGCCGGCGACACGGTGGTGGTGCGCCGGGCCGGGGACGTCATCCCCGAGGTGGTCCGGGTCGTAACGGAGAAACGGCCGGCGGACGCGCGGGAATACGCATTTCCCCATATCTGCCCCTCGTGCGGCTCGCCGGCCGTGCGCGCGGAAGGGGAGGCGGCCTGGCGCTGCGTCAATCTGGCCTGCCCGGCCATGCTGCGCCGGGGCATCGCCTATTTCGTGTCCAAGTCGGGCCTGGACATCGAGGGCCTGGGCCGAAAATGGGTGGAGTCGCTGATCGAAAAGGGCATGGTGCGAACGCCTGCCGACCTGTTCGGCCTGACCGAGGCGGACCTCGTGCCGCTTGAGCGCATGGCCGAGAAATCCGCGGCCAATTTCGTGGCCGCCGTGGACGCGGCCAGGAAAAACGCCACGCTTGCAAAGCTCATCGCCGCGCTCGGCATCCGGCAGGTGGGCACGCGCACGGCGCGCACCTTGGCCGAGCATTTTACGGACCTCGACGCGCTGGGTGCGGCCACGGCCGAGGAGCTGACCGCCTTGCCGGACATCGGGCCGGAGGTCGCGGCCTCGATCCGGGAGTTTTTCGGCAACGACGCCAACCGGACACTCGTGGCGCGCTTCAAGGCAATCGGCCTGTGGCCGGTCGCCGCGCCCAAACCGGCGCAACCGGCGGCGACCACGGCGCTTACGGGCAAGAAGTTCCTTTTCACCGGCACGCTGCCGGACATGTCCCGGGAGAAGGCGCAGGAGCTGGTGGAAGCGGCGGGCGGGCGGGTGGTGTCGGCCGTCTCGAAAAAGCTCGACTACCTCGTGGCCGGGGCCGAGCCCGGCTCCAAGCTGGCCAAGGCGCAGGCGCTCGGGTTGCGCGTTCTTTCCCCCGAGGAATTTTCCGCGCTCCTCGCCGCTACCGGCACAACAGCCCAATCCCGCCGCTCCCTCTTCGACAATTGATCCCTTTCCCCCATCGAGGAGGTCCAGGAGGGGATCATCCCCTCCTGGCCGCCGGAGGCATTCTCTTTCTCTTCTTCTCCCTACTCCTCTCCAAATTCCACCAGCACCTTCATGGCCCCGGGCCGCGTGGCGGCGGCGAGGGCATCGGGGAAGGCCGCGAACGGGAAAACGGCCTGGATGAGCGGCGAGACGTCCACGAGTCCGTCGCGCAGGTAGGCGGCGGCCAGCTTGAAATCGCCGCAACGCGAGCCGACGATGGCAATTTCGTCCACCACCACCCGGGCCATGTTGATGGAGGTCGGGGCGAAGGTGGTGGTCTTGAGCACGACGGTTCCTTCCGGGCGCACGAGGTCCAGGGCGAAAGCCAGGCCGTCCGGCCGCCCCGTGGCCTCGACGATCACGTCGAAGGGGCCGTACTCCCGGCGCAGGGCGTCGCGGTCGGCGTGGCGCACGGTCACGCCCTGGGCGGCGGCGATGGCAAGCTTCGCTTCGTGCCGGCCGGCCAGCACGACGTCCGGGCAGAGCACACGCAGGCCGCAGGCGCAGAGAATGCCGAGTTTGCCGTCGCCGAGGACCAGCAGCGACGTCGCGGCCGTGAGGTGGAGTTGCTGGCCGGGCTCCAGCGCGGCGGCGAGCGGCTCGATGCAGACCGCGGCGGCATCGGGCACGGCGTCGGGGATGGCATGGACCAGGGAGGCCGGCACGGTGAGGAACTCGGCGAACGCGCCATCCTTGCCGGCGATGCCGAGCGTCGTGCGATTCGGGCAGTGGCGCGGGCCGCTGGTCAGGCAGGTGGGGCATGCGCCGCAGCCCAGGTTGATTTCGGACGTGACGCGGCGGCCGAGCAGTTCGGGATGGTCCGGGGCCGCATCCACGACGCCCACGAATTCGTGCCCGGGGATGCCGGAAAAGCCCATGTATCCCTTGAGCAGTTCGAGGTCCGTGTTGCAGATGCCGGCCATGCGCACGCGGATGCGGACTTCGCCCGGCCCCGGGACGGGGTCCGGCCGCGTTTCCAGACGAACGGTTCCGGCATGAAAGGTGACGGCCTGCATGGCTCCTCCTTTGGGCTGGCGCGTTGAGGAAAAACAACCTACCGTATTGACGAAACATGCTCAATCGGAGCGCAGGATCGGGACACAAGGGACATGACGGAAAGGATGTTGGGAAAAGAGGCGGTCTTCGACCCGCAGCACGACGGCGGCGCGGGCACGCGCCTGGATGTGTTCTGGTGCGCGCAGTTCGCGGAAGCGGGCGTCGCCCGCTCGCGCGTGCGCGCGGCCATCGACGCCGGCCTGGCCACGGTCGACGGCACGGTGTGCCGCAAGGCCGGAGCCAAACTGCGCGGCGGGGAACGCCTCACGTTGCGTTTGCCGGACAATCCCAGCGAAACCAAGGCGGAAGCCGGCAGCCTTGGCCTGCTCTATCGCGATGAGCACCTGCTCGTGCTCGACAAGCCTGCCGGACTGACCGTGCATCCGGCCCCGGGCCTGCCCGAGGGCACGCTCGTCAACCGGCTGCTGCACCATTTCCCCGAGTTGCGGGATTTGAGCGGCGAGCGCCCGGGCATCGTGCATCGCCTGGACAAGGATACGAGCGGCCTGCTGCTCGTGGCCCTGACCGAGCCCGCGCGCACGGCCCTGGCCGCGGATTTCGCGGCCAGGCGCGTGAAAAAGACCTATCTCGCCCTGGTCCACGGCCGCCCGGACGGCGCGGGCGGCGACATCCGCCTGCCCCTCGGCCGCGACCCCCGTCACCGGCACAAGATGGCCGTGGTCCACAAGGGCGGGCGCGAAGCCCGGAGCCGCTGGCGGCTGGTCTGGAGCGCGCCGGACGCCGCCGCGAGCCTGCTCGAGGTGGACATCTTCACCGGGCGCACGCACCAGATACGCGTGCACCTCGCGGCCATGGGCCATCCCATCGTCGGGGACGCGGTCTACGGCGCGACGCCCCATGCCCTGTGGAAGCGCCGGGGCGACGCGGCCGGCCGGCTGGCAGGGCGACAGATGCTCCACGCCTGGAAGCTCTCCTTCACGCATCCGGCCCTTAACCGGGAGCTTTCCTTCCGCTGCCCGCCGCCGCCGGATTTCTGGCGGCTCGTGCTCCTGCTCGGGCGCATGCCCCAGCGCGTGGGCGTGATCGGCATGCCGGGCTGCGGCAAGTCCACGCTGCTCAACGCGTTCGCGGCGGCCGGCTGCCCGGTCTTTTCCGCGGACGCGGCCGTGGCCGCGCTCTACGCTCCCGGCGGCGGCGGGGCGCACATGCTCGCCGGACGCTTCGGCGAGGCGGCGCTTGCCCCGGACGGCGGCGTGGACAAGAAGTGGCTGCTCGAAGCCATATGCGGCAGCGAACGCATCCGCCGGGAGGTCATGGATCTCGTGCATCCGCTGGTGCGAGGGGAGATGGAGGCCTTTTACGCGGACAACCGGCAGGCCCGCGCCGTCTTTGCCGAAGTGCCGCTGCTGCTCGAATCGGGCTGGCCCGTGGAATCCGTCGTGGACCACATTGTTGGAGTTCGTTGTGCTTCGCAGGCGCGGGAGCGGCGGCTTATCGAGGGTCGGGGCTGGTCCGGGGAACTCGTCGCCCGCATGGACGGCTGGCAGTGGCCCGAGGCGAAAAAGCTCGCGCGCTGCGACTTCGTGCTCGACAACGACGCAGGGCCGGAAGCCCTGGCGGGCAAGGCACGGGACGTGCTGGAGGAACTGGCGCGACTGCGCCGTCGGGACGTGCGCGAACGCTACGCCTGGCTCGTCGCGCACGGCTATGCCGGCAAAACCGAGGCCGCGCCCGGAGCCCGCGTGTGATACCCCTTCGCGACAATGTGCCGCGCACGCGTCGGCCTCTCGTGACCTGGACCATCATCGGGCTGTGCTCTCTGCTTTTTCTTTTCGAGCAGCTTCTTCCTGACAGTATCCTATTTGAATTTCAGCATATCTATGGAGTGGTGCCGGCGCGCTACACCGATCCGGCCTACGCGGCGGCCATGGGCTATCCCGAGGGCGGCTACGAGTCCATGGTCACCTACATGTTCCTGCACGGCGGCTGGCTGCATTTCCTGCTCAACATGTGGGTCTTGTGGATTTTTGCCGACAACGTGGAAGAGGCGCTCGGCCCCTTGCGCTTCACCGTGTTCTACCTCTTGTGCGGGCTCGTCGCCGCCTGGACGCACATTCTTTTCAACTGGAACGCCGTGGCGCCGGTGATCGGCGCGTCCGGAGCCATCGCCGGGGTCATGGGCGCGTATTTCCGGCTTTTTCCCCGGGCCAGGGTCGTGACGCTCATCCCGATCATCATCATCCCCTGGATCATCGAACTGCCGGCCGTGGTCTTTTTGGGCATCTGGTTTTTCGTCCAGCTGCTTTCCGGGCTTTCGGGCAAGGTCGCGGGAGGAGACGCCGCCAGCGTGGCGTTCTGGGCCCATGCCGGCGGGTTCGTGGCGGGGCTTGTCCTCGTGCGCTGGTTTCTGCCCAGGGGCTGCCAGTTCTGCTTCGATCCGCGAAACCGGCGTTACGACCGCGGGGAATAGGGATTTCGGCTCAGAGTTCCTGCGCCACCCAGACCACGCGGCCGACCACGCGGCAGCCGGCGGTTTCGCGCGGCACGGTGCGGGGCGGCTGGGCGCTGTCGAGCGCCGTCAGTTCGAAGCAGTCGCGGCAGTGATCGTAGCTGGTCAGGCGCACGACGAGTCCCTCCCCGGAAAGATCCAGGGCGAAAGGCACGCCTTGCTCCCCGGCGCGAACGCCTGACGGCGGCAGTTCCTGGGCCGTATCCACGACGAGGTAGGCGCCCTGGCGGATGCGCGGTTCCAGGGCGCGGTCGTCCATGCGGGTGACGAAACACGTGGGGCCGAGCAGGCGCGCGGACAGGGCGATACGTTCGACCTCGGCAAGCCGCCAGCGGCCCGTGCGCGGATGGGTGGCGGCCATGGTGAAGACCGGCGTCATGACGATGCGCGGCGGGCACTGCGGCGCGCCGTCTCCCAGCACCTCCCGGGGATCGATGCCGTATTCCCGGCAGTGTCGCATGACCAGCGACGTGATCCCTGCTGCGTCGTCATCCGCATAATACCCTGTCGCCACGAGCAGCCGTCGGGCCGCCTTGTTTTCGCCCTTGGCTTCGAGGGCGAGTTGCAGGCGCGCCAGCAGGGAGGTGTGTGCGTATTGTTCCATGCGAACTCCCGAGTCCGCATATCAATAGTTCTATTTTATATATATGTAAATATTATTTCATGAAATAATTTATGGGGCTCGAACGCGAGCGCAGGCTCGAGGAGGGCGAGGGGAAGGAAGCCGGCGGGGCGAAGCTGGCAAGGAAACGCCCGGAGCGGAAACCGGCGTTTGTTCAGATTTCCTGGATGATCCAGACGGCGCGGCCGACGGGTGTGATTCCGGGGTGCTCCAGGGAGAAATTCTGCGCATGATGGGAGGGATTGTCGGCGAGCAGGGTCAGGCGCTTGGCTTCGAGGTCGCGGATGACGCGCTTGATGACGAGTCCCTCGCCCGGGATGTCCATGGCGTAGACTTCGCCGCTGCGCATGCGAACGTCGTCACAGTCGATGCCGACATAGGCGTCGCGCCGGATGGTGGGTTCCATGCCGGCGGAGTCCATCTTGACGACGAGCAGATTGGGCCGTTTGAGCGTGTCGAAGAGGGGAATGGATTCCAGGGCTTCACGCAGCCAGCATCCGGTTTCCGGATCCGTCTGGCGCATGGCGTAGACAGTGGCTTTGGACGGAGCGCCGGCATAGCCGCCGAGGGGTTCGCGCACGACCGCGCCGAGGGCGAATCCCTCGCGGCGCGAGACGGGTTCCTGGCCGTAGAGAACCCAATCCGGTTCCAGGCCAAGGGAGCGGTACAACGTGAGGAGCCAGCCGTCAGGAATGGTGTTCTTTTTCTTCGCGTCGGAGATGCTGGATTGCTTGATGCCCAGGAGATCGGCGATCTCCGTCTGGGTACGTGTCTTCGTGGCCGCTTGAATCCTGGCATAGGCGTCTTCAAAAGCGTCCGGCTTCACGTGGCCTCCTGCAACGCGGCATTTCAGAAAAAAAGAATAAGTGTATCTATAAAAGCTCAAGACTCCGCAACGACTCTGCATACAATATACAACGAATTGAAGCGTGCGTCAACGCGGCAACTGCAGGGATGAGGTCCGCCAAAAATGCAATACAATACGATTTGAAAATACCGCACGATCATTTCCCCGCGCGGGGAGGCGCGGCCAATACGCCTCCTGCGGGGAGAAAGAAAGGTCAGATTTCCTGAAAGACCCAGGCCACGCGGCCGATGACGCGTTCGACGGCCGTCTCGGCGGCAATGGTCTGGTCGGTGTAGGCGGAGTTGTCCGAACGCAGGATGAAACGGGCGTTTTCGGCGTCATGGAGCAGGCGCTTGATGACGAGGCCTTCCACAGGCATGTCGAGTGCGTATATGGCGCCGGAGCGGATGGTGCGTCGGTCCTTGTCGATGCCGACATAAGCGCCGCGGGCGATAAGCGGCTCCATGTCGTTTTCGTCCATGCGCACGACGAGCAGGGAGGGACGATGGAACTGCTCCGGCACCGTGACGGTTTCGATGTTGTTTTCTTTCCAGCCCGATTCGTTCTGGTCCTCGACGGACATGGCGCTCACGGGCATCTGGTAGTGCTTGGGCTTGCGTCCGTAGGCATCGCCGGCTTCCCGGACCTGCAGGGCGCCGCCGCGCTGTTCGCCGAGGAACTGCGGGTCTTCGCCGTCGATGATCCAGTTCGGATTAAGGTTGTATATCTGATACAATTTGATGAGCCAACTGTCCGGGATCGACTGGCGGCGCTTGGCATCGGAAATACTGGACTGGCGGATATCGAGCATCTTGGCGATTTCTACCTGGGTCCGCATGCCAGTGGACTTCTTGATGCGTTCGAACGCATCATCGAAACGGTTGGGATTTTCCTGTAAAATGGTTTCGGTCATGAATCCTCCGTCGCTCTTTGATTGCATACCTCACACAAGCGGAGAGCTGCGATATACTGCAATCCATTCTCGCTTGTGCGATATGCCAATATTTGCACTAAACTAACATCATTTTATGCAATTTGCAATAAAAAATCTACAGTCATTGTTAAAATATTTGTCATATTTTGGAGCCTTTATTATATCATTTACGACACAACAGTGCTTACATAAAAATACAAACTCGTTTCTTTGCAAATTGTATTGATTTTATAATTACACATACTGTTGTGTGAGAAATATACAAAACAATCTGCACAAGCCGCCAAAGCCGCAGCGACTGGCTGTTGCCACGCCCAACGTGCTTTGCGGGCTTTCATGACCTTGACAAAAAAGGATTTCATGTCCGCGGGCATGAACGGAAGAACGCGCAACAACTTCCCATCGTCTCCCGACGAGCAGGCACCGGGACGGGAGGCGGAGCCGTCACGCCACCCTGATCCGTTTTTGCCGCAAAGGCTGTTGGTCGGCCCTTCGTTGCGGCTGTGCCTTCTTCCCTGAAGTGCAGCCGCAGTTTCCTATGTGGCAAAACCGACTGTGTCAAGACATATTCTACTAATGAAATAGACAATATTTATTAATGCAAATACATTTTTTTGCATACATGTCACACGAGCGATGCCAAGACGCCATAATACGCTTGCCCGAGGCTGATCCCGCCGTCGCTTGGCGGCAGCGACCGGTGGCACAGCGGGGTGAGCCCCGCGCGTCGCAATGCCGCCGGCAACAGCGTCGCCAGCGTCCTGTTTTGCAACACGCCGCCGCTTAGGGCCACGTGCCGCACGCCCGTACGCGCGGCAAGCTCCCGCGCGAGCCCGGCAAGGCCGGCGACGAGCCCCAGATGGAACCGCCGGGCCACGCGTCCCGCAGGCTCCCCGCGCGCCGCATCGGACGCAGCCTGGGCGAACAGCGCCAGCGTATCCAGCCGCACGGGCGTTTCGCAGGCCAGCACGGGACAGGCATAGGCCCCTTGTTCCGCCCTGTCCTGCGCGCGTTCCAGCAGGATGGCCGCCTGCCCCTCGTAGTCGATGCGCCGGCAAAGCCCGAGCAGCGCCGCCACGGCATCGAACAGCCTGCCACAACTCGTCGTCACGGGGCAGTTGAATCCCTTTTCCAGCATGTTCCCGACCAGGGTCACGGCGCTCTCCTGTCCCGCGATCCAGGGCCAGGCGTGCGCATTTTCGGGCGTCTCGCCAAGGGCGGCGAAGCAGGCCTGCGCCGTGCGCCAGGGTTCGCGTACGGCCGCGTCACCGCCGGGCAGGCGCATGGGCGAAAAGTGCGCGAGCCGCTCGTGGCAAAGGCGCAGCGGATCGACAAGCAGACCTTCGCCGCCCCAGAGCGTGCCGTCCTCGCCAAGGCCCGTGCCGTCCAGAGCCAGCCCCAGCACCGGTTCGCGCAGGCCGTGCTCGGCCAGCACCGCGTAGATATGGGCCGCATGGTGCTGGAGCCGCAGCACCGGCCAGCGCTCCTGCTCCAGGGCGAAGCGCGTGCTCGGGTAATCCGGGTGCAGGTCGGCCACACAGGCCGTCGGCGTCACGCGCAGCACGCCGAGCATATGCTGAAGAGTCTCCTGATAGAAACCGAAGGTTTCAAGGCTCTCCAAGTCGCCGACATGCTGGCTGACGAACGCGTCGCGGCCCTTGTTCACGCACAGCGTGGCCTTGAGCATGGGGCCCAGGCCCACGACCGACGGCCCGGACACGGGCAGGGACACGGGCGAGGGGACATAGCCCCGGGCGCGGCGCAAATAAAGCGTCGGCGGCGCGTCGCCGCCCTCCGGCGCTTCGCCGCGCGTCAGCGGCCGGACCACGGAATCGTCGGTGCGGATGAGGATGTCGCGGTTGTGGAGCAAAAAAATGTCGGCGATGCCGCCGAGACGTTTGAGCGCTTCCCTGTTGCCGAGGCAGATGGGCTCGCCTCCGGCGTTGCCCGAGGTCATGACCAGGGCGGCCGGCCGG
>DQED01000074.1:0-144 GCA_003525525.1 Desulfovibrio sp. | reverse complement strand
GGCGTGTAGGGCAGCATGAGGCCGATTTCCACGGTGTCGGGCGCGATCGCCGCCGCAAGGCCGTTCTCCGGCAAGGCCGGGGCGAGCACGATGGGGCGCACGGTGCCGGCGAGCAGGGCTTTCGCGCGCGCGTCCAGGCGCGCC
>DQED01000202.1 GCA_003525525.1 Desulfovibrio sp. | reverse complement strand
GGGCCGCGGCCCTGGCCGCGGCCTTGCGCGAGTCCGGCCGGCGCGTGCCGCTTTTCGTCACGGGCGCGGCCGGGGACATCCGCCGCCTGCTCGAAACCGTTTCCCTGCCCGGTGTGCGCGTGGCGCAGCGCCCCTTCGACCCGGCCGCCTTGGGCGAGGCCGTGGACGAGGCCCTGGAGGCGGCCGGGCTCAGGCGTCGCCTGGAGGACGCCTGGGAGCTGGCCCACAAGCTCCTCGACGACATGCCGCAGCCGGCGGCCATCGTGCAGGGCGCGCGGGTGCTCGGCATCAACCGGGCCTGGCTGCGTTTCCTGGGCGTGGCCTCGCGCCAGGAATTCGCCGCGCGCGGGCTTTCCCTGGAGCAGTTCCTGGCCGATCCGCCGCCCGCCGAGGGCCTTGCCGCCTGGGCCTGCCGCCTGGCCGACGACCCCCTCGACCGCGAGCACCGGCTGCGCCTGGCCCATCCCGACCGGCCCGGCCAGCCGCCCCATGTGTTCCAGGTGGCGGTCACGCGCCTGCCGGGACCGTCGCGCTGCCTGTTGACGCTGGCCGACGTGACCGAGCTCGAGCTCGAACGCCGCGAGCTGCTCGACCTCGCCAACCTCGATCCCCTGACCCGCGCGCTCAATCGCCGCAAACTGGCCGAGGTCCTGGCCGACGAGGCGGGCAGGGCGGGCCGCTACGGTTCGCCCCTGTCGGCGGTGATGCTGGACATCGACCACTTCAAGGCCATAAACGACACGCACGGCCACGATGCGGGCGACGCGGTCCTCGTGGAGCTTGCGGCCCGCATCCGGGCGCAGCTGCGCAAGGTGGACAGGCTCGCGCGTTTCGGCGGCGAGGAGTTCGTGGTCGTGGCTCCGGGCATCGACCTGATCCAGGCCGCGGGACTGGCCGAGCGGCTGCGTCTGGCCGTGGCCGGCGAGGATTTCGCCGTGGCCGGCCGCGTGACGGCGAGTTTCGGCGTCAGCCAGTACGCCCCGGGCGAGTTCCCGGAGGCGATGCTCTCCCGGGCCGACAAGGCGCTGTACCGGGCCAAGGACGGCGGCAGAAACAGGGTGGAGCGCGAAGCGCAGCCCCAAACCGGAGCATGAGGCGCACAGCACATGGACGCTCTCGACAAACGCATTCTCGACATCATCCAGACGGGGTTTCCCATCGCGCCGCGCCCCTACGCCGTGGTCGGCGGACAGGTGGGCCTGACCGAGGCCGAAACCCTGGCCCGCGTGCGCGCGCTCAAGGGCAAAGGCATCATCCGCCGCATCGGGGCCAACTTCCAGTCGGCCAAAATCGGCTTCTTCTCGACGCTGTGCGCCGCCTCCGCCCCCGAGGACAAGCGCGAGGCCTTCATCGCGGCGGTCAACGCCCACCCCGGCGTCACCCACAACTACCTGCGCGACCATCCGCTCAACATCTGGTTCACCATGATCGGCCCCTCGCGGGAGGCCATCGCGGCGGCCCTTGCGGAGATCACCGCGGCCACGGGCATCTCCATCCTCAATCTGCCCGCCGACCGGCTGTTCAAGATCCGTGTCGATTTCGCCATGAGCGAGGCCTAGCCGCGCCGCAAGGGGGCTGGCATTGCCTTTCGCCAAGGCATGGCTATGTCTGTGGAGAAAAATCGCCGGGTTGGCAGCCTGCCGCGTCGGCGAAACGGAGGGGTTCCGACATGCCCGATGCCATCCACGCCGTCTGTCCCAAGTGCCTGGCCGTCAATCGCATCCTCACGGGCCGCATGGACAGCGGCCCGGTGTGCGGCAAATGCCGCGCCCCCATCCTCGATCCGCATCCCGTGCACCTGACCGCGGCCAATTTCGACACGTTTATCGCCAAAAGCGACCTGCCCGTGCTGGTCGATTTCTGGGCTCCCTGGTGCGCCCCCTGCCGCGCCATGGCCCCGGCGTTCGACCAGGCCGCGGCCATGCTCCATCCCCGCGTCATCCTGGCCAAATGCGACACCCAGGAAGAACTTGCCATCGCCGACCGCATGCACATCCAGGGCGTGCCCACCATGGTCCTCTTCGAGGGCGGCCGGGAAAAGGCCCGCATCTCCGGCGCGCGCAGCGCCGCCGACCTGGTCGCTTGGACGCGGCAGAATTTGTAGAACCGGAATGAGAAGAGAAAGCCTCCGGCGGCCGGGGGGCATGATGCCCCCCGGACCCCCTCGACGGGGGGCTTCATGGTGAGGCCGATGTGCGGAATCCTTTCAAGGATTCCAAAGGGCGAAGCCCGTTGCCGGCCGGAGGCCTCCTCCCCGCACAATAACCAGCGAGGATTGTGATGTCGCGTGTGGAGATCGATCGGGAGCGTTGCGCCCGGGACGGGCTGTGCGTGCTCGAGTGTCCGCTGTCGCTGCTCGAAACCGATATTGAAGGCTACCCTGTGCCTGGGCCGCGTCTGGAGGCGGCCTGCATCGGCTGCGGCCACTGCCTGGCCGTATGCCCCCGGGGCTGCCTGCGCCTGGGCGGCGTCGCCCAGGAAAGCCTGGCCGTCGCCACGCCGGCCCCGGACGTCTCGCCCGGGACCCTCGTCGGCTTCATGCAGTCCCGGCGCTCGGTGCGCCATTTCGCCGCGCGCCCGGTGCCGCGCGAAACGCTTGTCGCGTGCCTCGAAGCGGCGCGCTACGCGCCGTCGGCCTTGAACGGCCAGCCTGCGGAATTCCTCGTGATCGAGGACAAGGCGTGCATCGCGGCCCTGGCCGCCGGCTGCGCCGACCTGCTGCGGGCCACGGGGCGCAGCCCGGATTTCCTGCGCGCCTATGACGCCGGCGAGGATTCCATCCTGCGCCGCGCGCCCTGTCTGGTCCTTGCCCACGCTGCCGCCGAGGCCCCCATCCCGCCGGCCACGGACTGCGTCATCGCTTTGGCCCACCTGGAGCTGGCCGCGCATTTTCACGGACTTGGCGCATGCTGGGCCGGTATCCTGCGCTATGTGGCCTCGGTCCATCCGCCGGTTCGGGACGTGCTCGCCCTGCCGGACGGCCATGTCATGTACGGCGGGCTCATGCTCGGCTATCCGCGCTTTGCCCTGCGCCATCTGCCGCCGCGAAAACCGCTGCGGGTCACCTGGCGCTGCGCGCAAGGGCTCGTTTCCCCGTAAAAACGGCCGCGTCGAGACGGATGGTACGCATGCGCTCGGGCGTGTCCGGATCGGCGGTGCGCAGGTACAGCGTGCCCGGCCCTTGCGGCGGCATGGCCACGGCGAAAGTGGCCATGGTGCGCGTGGACGCGGGCGTCCCGCCCGTGCGCCAGATGCTGTTGTCCGGGCCGTCCGCCCGGTCGCGCGAAAGGGCGAGCAGGGCGTCGAGGTCCGCAGGCTTTTTGAGGGAGTCGAGCAGGCTTTCGATGCGCGCCGCGCGGGTGCGGCTCGAAACGCCGATGGTTTGGTTGAAGTCCGCGAGCGACGGCTCCAGGTAGTGGTTGGTCTGCCACAGCGGGCCGCGGGAAACGCGCGTGACCGCGAAGCGTCCGCCCGGTGCGGTTTCCACCCGGGCGACCTCGCGGCGGTCGGCGAGCATGTAGAAGCAGGGCTTGGCGTGGGCGAAAAGATCCCGGCGCGCCAGGGCCTGCTCCACGCTGCCGCACTCGGAAAGCAGCCGGCGCAGGATGCCGCCGACGCCTTTTTCGGCCTTGCGCTCCTCGCGGGGGATGCTCGAGACCGTTGCCGAAATCACGGACAGCCCGGCCGCGTTGACGCCGGCCTTGAGCCCCGAGGCCCCGCCGCCCGTGGCGAAAAGTCCGAGGTACGGGGAGCCGCCTGCGGGCGAGACCAGTTCCAGGCGCTGCGTCTGGTCCGGTCGCCAGTCGCGGTTTTTGACGAGCAGCGTCCCCCCGCCGGCGGCATCCGGCCCGGCCAGGCCGAACAACGTGCAGGCGGCGGCCGATCCGGCGGCGACAAGGCCGACGAGCAGGAGAAGGAGCCCGGCTACAAGGGCTTGGGGCCGTCGCCGCAGCAGGATCCCTTTTTCTGCGGCGCGTCGCAGCCGCCGCTGCACCCGCAGCCGCACCCGCTCTGCTTCTTGAAGAAGAATCGCCGGATGACGAAGCCGGCCGCCAAGGCGATGATCAGGAAAACGATGAATTTGTCCATAGCACGCTCCTTGAGAATGAAATTCATCTTCGAAGTGGAGAATAAACCCTTTCCAAGATCGCGCAAGATGTTTTATCCGCATAAAAAACAAACCCCTCGACCCCGGGCCTGTCCGCCTGCCCGCCGAAAAGGACGCGCCTCATGGATAAGCATCTGCTTGTGGCCGTGAGCGACGAGTTTCACACGTCGCAGAGCCTGCGTTTCGTACACCAATTTTTCACGAACCGGGAATCGCTCAAATTGACGCTTTTTTACGTCGTGCCGCGCAAGCCGGACTGGCGGCTCGACCCCATCAATCTGGAAGCCAATCCCGAAGCCATCGTGCATATCGAGGAAGACAAGGCCGCGCACGGCATGCCGGCCATGGAGAACGCCAAGCAGTGGCTCTCTTCCATGGGCTTTTCCAAGGAGCAGGTGTTCGTCAAATTTTCCCACGGCAAACTCGGCACGGTCAAGGAGATCATCAAGGAGTCCGAGGAAGGGCTCTACGACGCGGCCGTACTCGGGCGGCGGGGGCTTTCCTGGTTCGAGGAGATGGTCACGGACAGCGTGTCCCACCGCATTCTCTGGGAGCAGCTCACGTTTCCCATCTGGATCTGCCGCAACCCGGAAAAGGACCGTAAAAACGTGCTCGTGTGCGTGGATGGTTCCGAGGAGTGCATGCGCGTGGCCGACCACGTGGGCTACATGCTGCAACGCGAGCCCGGCCACGACATCACCCTGCTGCACGTGTGCGGCGACGACCGCTGCATCGACGCCGAGACGATCTTCGGCCGCGCCCTGGCCGAGATCAAGGCCAACGGCATCCCGGACGAACGCATCTCCATCAAGGTGATGACTTCCTCCAATCCGGCCCGGACCATCCTGCACGAGGCGCAGGCGAACCGCTACGCGGCTGTGGCCATCGGCCGCACCAGTCACAAGCCTTCGACCCTCAACCACATTTTCGCCACGACCAGCCTCAAGATCCTGCGCGGCATCGAAGGCGCGGCGCTGTGGCTTTGCAAGTGACCCCACAAGGAGACTGAGATGGCGTCTGGCGTTTGGGACGGACTGGACAAGGAACGCGTGTCCCGCGGCATGGTCACGGCGTTTTTGAGCGACGAGTACCTGGAGGCGCTGGCGGCGATCAACAACGCCGAAACGCCGTCCGAGATCGAGGCGGCCAGGGCGCAGGTCAAGGAGCTTATGGCGCTGTGGCGCGAGGAAGTCCCGGAGTTCGCCTTTGCCGTGGATATCCTCTACCAGTTTTCGGAAAAGATGCAGCAACAGCTGCCCGGCCCGGACGCGTGATGTTTGGGGGAGGATAAGAGGAAGAATGCCTCCGGCGGCCAAGAGGGGCCGGGGCCCCCTCCTGGACTACCCCGAAGGGGAAGAATCCCGGGCGGGTGGATACGCCGGACTCGATTGACAGCGTGCCCGGGGCAAGGGTAGGGAGCGCGGAAAAGAGAGGCTTTTGTGCATAGCAACAGACCGTTGGATTTTGTGCCGCATGCATAGCAAAGGCTGTCGCATGCTCGGCTGAAGAAAATGAGGTGGCCTTTGCTCGATCCTAAAAGACACTTTAGGGGGGAGCATGATGGCATATACCAACGCAAGCGAGGTGCTGCCCGCGCAGCTGCTTGAAGCGATACAAAACCATGTCGATGGCGCATACCTGTACATCCCCCGCAAGGAGGAAAACAGGCGGCGCTGGGGCGAAGGCAACGACGCCAGGACGCTTTTGCGCGCCCGCAATGCCGCGATCCGCGATAAATACCTGCACGGGACGCCTGTCGAGGACATCGCCGCGACCTACTGCCTGTCGCCCAAAACCGTCTACAAGATCCTCGCCGCAACGCGGCTCGGCTGATCTTGCCGCCAAAGCCCGCCCTGCCGTCAGGGCGGGCTTTTTTTGCGCCTGCCCTTGGCCGCACAGGCGCCCCGGAAGCCCCGGCGCCCGGCGGCCGTCACCGCGCTTGGGCTCCGGCCGCATTGCCGCAAGCCCGTTTGCCCGCCGTTTGACCCGAGACGGAAGCGCCGCCTTGTCGCGTCTTCGCTTCGCAAGAGGAAAGGAGGTTTCCCCGGACGGGGCGTCTGCTATGCTGTCCCCGAATCCAACATTGCGAGGACGGTATGGAACGCATTGAAACCGCTATTTTCGAGACTTCCTTTGTGCTGCAAAACATGATGGGCCCCAACTGCCTGCGCTGGGCCGGGGAATTGCTGGAAAGGGTCGATATCAAGGATGCCCGGCGCGTGCTGGACCTGGGCTGCGGCACGGGCCTATCCTCCATGTACCTGGCTTCGCGGTCGTCGGCGCGGATCTTCGCCTACGATCTGTGGATCGACGCCACGGACAACCATGAGCGGTTTTGCCGGCAGCATTTCGAGGACAGGGTCGTTCCCGTGCATGGGCAAGCCGATGCCCTGCCTTTTGCCCGGGGCTATTTCGACGCCGTTTTCTGCCTGGACGCCTACCTCTATTTCGGAGCCAGGGGCGGCTTCCTGGAGACGCATCTGACGCCGTTTCTGCGTCCCGGCGGCCTGATCGCCATCGCGGTCCCGGGCCTGAAGGAGGACTTCACGGGCGGCGTGCCCGAGGAACTGTGTCCGTACTGGCAGGAGGACATCAACTTCTACACCGTCGCCTGGTGGGCGGACCTCTTCGGGCGCTCGTCCGCCGTCAGGCTGGAGGACTGTTTTTCCATGGCCTGCCATGACGCGGCCTGGCGCGACTGGCTCAAGTCCGACAACCCCTACGCGGTGCGCGACCGCGACATGATGCGCGCCGAGGCCGGCAAGTACTTCGACACGATCGGCATCGTCGCCCGTGTCGTGTAACGCCGACCGGGAGACCGTTTCCCCGCCGCCGGACAGGCCGTCCGGCGGCGGGAACGGCCCGGTCCGTTTCGCCCGGCCGCCGCTTTTGCTTGACGCCGGGGGCGATGCGGTTTATCTGGAAATTCCCAAAGGGGAGTAGCTGTCTCGGACAGGGTCAACATCCCTGCGGCGAAACCGCCGCCTGGCCCTGTCGTCGGTTCCCGGAATCGATCGGCAAGACCTTTGGCATGCATGCGCGTGCCGAGGTCTTTTCTTTTTCCGGCCGCGCAAAACCGGGGCCCCTCGGAGCCCGATCGTGGAGAGACGATGCGCAAACTGCTTCCCCTGTGGCTGGCCGCGGCCGCCTGCCTGCCCGGCTTGACCTGTTCCCTGCTGTCCGTGCCCATGACGCCGCCCGCGGCCGCGGCCGTGTCCGGCGTGGCCATCCTCGGCGCGTCCTTCCTGCTCCTGTGGGCCTGCGACGTGGCCCAGCACGACATCCCCCAGGCGCTGGCCCTGGCCGTGGTGGCGCTCATCGCGGTTTTGCCGGAATACGCCGTGGACATGTATTTCACCTGGATGGCCGGCCAGCATCCGGAATCCGACTACGCCCACTTCGCCATCGCCAACATGACCGGGGCCAACCGCCTGCTCATCGGCGTGGCCTGGACCGCCGTGGCCCTGGTCGTGTGGTGGCGCACGCGCCGTCCCGTCATCCTGGAGCCGGCCCGGCGCACCGAGGTGCTCTTCCTGGGGCTGGCCACGGCCTACGCCATGAGCATTCCGCTTTCGGGCACGCTCACCTGGGTGGATGGCGCGGCGCTCATCGGGCTGTACGTCGTCTACATCGTCATTGCCGCCCGGCGCGAGTGCGAGGAGCCGGAACTCGAAGGCGTGGCCGCCTGCCTGGCCAGGCTCACGGCCGGACGCCGCCGGCTGACCACGGCCGCGCTGTTCCTCTTCGCCGCCGGGGTCATCGTGGCCAACGCCGAGCATTTCAGCGAAGGCCTCGTGGCCACGGGCCGGATGTTCGGCGTGAGCGAATTCCTGCTCGTGCAGTGGCTCGCGCCCATCGCCTCCGAGGCCCCGGAATTCATCGTCGCCATCATGTTCGCCCTGCGCGGCATGGCCGGCATGGCGCTCGGGAGCCTCGTCTCCTCCAAGCTCAACCAGTGGACGCTGCTCGTGGGCATGATTCCGGGCGTCTACGGCGTCTCCTCCGGCAGCTTCGCCGTGCCCATGCCCCTGGACGGCATGCAGATGCACGAGATCCTGCTCACCGCCGCCCAATCGCTGCTGGCCGTGGGGCTTCTTGCCGGGCTGCGTCTGGACATCCGCGGGGCCCTGCTGCTGTTCGGGCTTTTCTGCGGCCAGTTCCTGGCTCCGGCCGTGCCCGAGGCCTTCTGGCGGCATCTTCCGGGCCATGTGAACGGCGCGCAGGTCCACTTCTTCTTCACGTTCCTGTATGTAGGGGTCTTCGTGCTGCTTTTGCCGCGCATCGCCCCGCAGCTCGCGGCCCTGGTGCGGCCCAAGGGCCGCAGCGCCTCTTGACGCGGGGCATCGCCGGCCCTATGTGAGCCGCCCGCCCCGGACGCCCCGTCCGGGGCGGGCGTGCGCAACGGAGGCTTCGCCATGACCCAGGGATTCGAACTGCCGCTTTTCCTCGACCTGTTCGCCGTGTTCCTCATGGCCGCCACCGGGGCCATCGAGGCCATCCGCCGCGAGTTCGACCTCGTCGGTCTGCTGGGGCTGTCCCTGGCCACGGGCGTGGGCGGGGCGCTCATTCGCGACGGCATCTTCCTCCAGGCCGGCGTGCCCGCCGTGGTGCGCAACCAGGACTACCTCTTCGCCGTGGCCGCCGCGGCCGCGGCCTGTCTGGTCTTCGGCCGGCGGGCCGTGCTGTCCCAGCGCCTGGTGGCCGTGGTGGACGCGGCCGCCCTGGGGGCCTACGCCGTGGTCGGCATGGAGAAATCCCTGGCGTTCGGCCTGGCTTTCGCCCCGGCGGTGCTGGTCGGCACGGTCAACGCCTGCGGCGGCGGCATCCTGCGCGACGTGCTGACCGGCGAGGAGCCGCTCGTGTTCCGGCCCGGGCAGTTCTACGCCTTTGCCGCGCTGATCGGCTGCCTGACCTACCCCCTGCTGCGCCAAAGCGACGCCCTGCCGCCCCTGGCCGCGGCACTGGGGGCCATCGGCGTCACGTTCATGCTGCGCATGCTGGCCATCACCCGCAACTGGCGCACCACGCCCGTGCGCGCCACGGGCCTTTTCCGCTCGCGCCGCCGGCCGCCCGTTGCCTGACGGCGCGTCGTCGGCGGCAAGCCCCTTTGCCGTTCCCCTTTCTTGCGCTTCCGCGCCGAAGCCAGGCATGGCAGCAAGCCGGGACCACCCATGTCGCCAGAGAACCCGCAGAATCACAGGCGGAAATGCGATTACGCAATAGACGTGCGGTCGGTTTCTCGAGTGCGACTTGCGTCAAGTCCGATGGCCGAATTGCCGGTTTCCGGCCCGGGTTTGCCCTCCTGTCGTGGATCTGCTTATGTTTTTCTCTCCGCCTCATATGCTCATGGGCATGGCGTTGCCCATGCTGGTGTTTGGGGGCGCACGCGCAGGCATATGGCCGTTCCCTTTCTCCTGGGCGATTGTTCGTATTGGGCGACGTTCATGACGGGTTCCGTCACGAATACGAAGGGCTTTCCGCGTAATCGTCGCTTTTTTCACAAAAAAAAGAAGCTTTTAGCGGATACACAAGTTTGATAGACTGTTTGGCGGGGAATATTTCTGTCGTCTTTTGGCTTGTCGCTAGAAAACAGAGTTCTTCCCTTTTTGACGGAATCCATGATACGGCGTGATGCCTTGGTAGGCTTGCCCTTTTCTCGTCCGAAATTGTAAACGGAACTGAACGCGCACATGGAGGAGGAGGACGGTATTCGCGGGTGATTCTGTTTTGCAATCGTTGCAGGGCAACTGCGCAATACAACTAAACGATATGGTTCTGTACTTGTCTGACTGGATTGGTATCTTTCGCTTGCATTCGGAGAGTGTAATGTCTGGTCAGATCGATCGCAAAGGAGGCACATCATGCAGTGGTTCTATGACATGAAAGTCGGTACGAAACTCGTAATGTCATTTATAGTGATGGCGATCCTGACGGCGATTGTTGGGTATTATGGCATCAATAAGATGTCTGTCATAGATGGCCTGAGCGATGAACTATACAATAACGAACTGATGGGCATTTCCTATATCAAGGAGACGAACATCAATCTGTTGTATGTCGATCGGACCGTCAGGAATTACCTGTTGGCTTCTTCCGTGGAGGAGCGTGAGAGGTATTTGGGAAATATCGCCAAGTATGAAAAAATGTTCGAGGAAAACCTGGAAAAATCCCGGCCTTTGCTGCGTTCTGAAAAAACAAGACAGGTCTACGACAAGCTCCGTGATGCCTGGAATGACTACAAGCCGCTCGTCAGGAAGATCATAGAGCTCGGGAAGGCCGACGCCCTCGAAACGCACCGGGAATCCGTCGAATTGACCATGAAGGCCGGCCGGCAGCAAAGCGGCGTCATGGACAGCCTCCTGACGGAATTGAGCGCGACCGAACAGGACATGGCCAAGGATGCTTCGGCGGAGGCGGCGCGTATCTACGGAGACAGCCGGGCGCTTCTGATCGGCGTGTCGGCGGGCAGCGTCCTCCTGGGCCTGGGCCTGGGGATTTTCATCGCCAGGGGCATCAGCCTGCCCCTGCGCCGCGCCGTGGCGTTCTGCGACGCCCTGGCTGTGGGGGATCTGGCCCAAACCCTCGACATCGCGCGCAAGGACGAGGTGGGCATGCTGGCCGCGTCCATGCAGCGGGTGGCCGCCGCCGAGAAGGACGTGGCCGCGACCGTCGGCAAACTGGCGCTGGGCGGCCTCGATGTGGACGTCAGCCCGCGCTCGGAGGCCGACAACCTGCTCAAATCCCTCGGCGCGTTGGTGGCGGCGGAGCGCAAGGTGGTCGGGCTTGCCAGGCAGCTTGCCGAAGGCGACCTGCAGGTCGAAGTCGCCGTGCGTTCCGAAAGCGATCAGCTCATGCACTCCCTGACGGAAATGGTGGCCCGATTGACCGAGGTGGTCCAGGAGGTGCAGTCCGGGGCGGAAAACGTGGCCTCCGGTTCCGAAGAGCTGTCCTCCTCCTCCGAAACCCTGTCCCAGGGGGCGAGCGAGCAGGCCTCCTCCGTGGAGGAATGCTCTTCTTCCATGGAACAGATGGCCGCTTCCGTCCAGCAAAACGCGGACAACGCCCGCCAGACCGAAGCCCTGGCCCGCAAGGCCGCCGAAGGGGCCGAGCGCTCGGGAACGGCCATGGCCAACACCGTGAAAGCCATGCGGGACATCGCCTCCAAGATCTCCGTCATCGAGGAGATCGCCCGCCAGACCGACCTGCTGGCCTTAAACGCCGCGGTGGAGGCGGCCAGGGCCGGCGAACACGGCCGGGGTTTCGCCGTGGTCGCCGCCGAGGTGCGCAAACTGGCCGAACGCAGCCAGACCGCGGCCGCGGAGATCAATACGCTGTCCGCGGAATCCCTGGGCGTGGCCGAGGAGGCCGGGGGACTCCTGGCGCAACTGGTGCCGGATATCCTCAAGACTTCCGATCTGGTCCAGGAGATCGCCGCTTCCTCCAAGGAACAGAACGCCGGAGCCGGCCAGGTCAACAAGGCCCTGCAACAGCTCGACCAGGTCATCCAGCAAAACGCCAGCGCGTCGGAAGAACTGGCCTCCACCGCCGAGGAGTTGTCCGCCCAGGCGGAGCAGCTCCAGGCATCCATCGGCTTTTTCCAGGTCGGCGGCGGCCTGCGTCGAAGCCTTGCGAAGGGTGCCGCGCCCCAGGCCGCAAGCCGGCCCACGCCTCCTGTCAGGAACCGGCGGAACGGATTCGGCGTGTTTCTCGGGCCCGAAACGGCCGCGGAACAGGATCGCCAGTTCGAGTCCTTCTAAGCCCCGCGACGCGCGACAGGAGCTTCCCTGCCCCGGTCCGGTCCGGGGCGGGAGCTTCCTGGGCGGGACGTCTTCGGGTCTGCCCGGCGGGCGATCGAAAGGAACCGACCATGACCAAGATCGACGACATCGCCGAGCGCCTGGAGGCCATGGAAAAGGAACTGGCCGAGGAGTTCGACCGGGTCGGGGAAGAGGTGCGCTACACCATCGAGCGCAAGAAGGTCCGCTTCACCCGTGAGGTTAAAAAGCAGCACCGCCTCCTGGCCAGGAAATGGGCCGCCTACGTCTGCGAGTCCGGCTTTCTCATGATCCTGACCATCCCCGTCATCTGGGGCGCGGTCGTTCCGGCCCTGCTCATGGACCTGACCGTGACCGTCTACCAGTGGGTGTGCTTCCCCATCTACGGCATTCCCAAGGTCCGGCGCGGCGACTACATCGTCATCGACCGCCAGGCGCTCGGCTATCTCAACTGGATCGAGAAGCTCAACTGCGTCTATTGCGGCTATTTCAACGGGTTGCTCGGATTCGTGCGCGAGGTCGCCGGCCGCACCGAGCAGTACTGGTGCCCGGTGCGCCATGCCCGCACGCCGCGTTCCCCCCATTCCCGCTACCGCTTCTTCCTGGAGTACGGCGACGCCGCCGCCTACCGCGAGCGCGTGGAAACCGTGCGCCGCCGCTTCGACGACCTGCGCGGCCGGGGTCGCTGAGGCGCGCGCTTCCCTTACACCATCTCCCTAAACGCCGGCGCGCCCGCCGGCAGCACCGTCCCGACGGGCCGGTCCGGGTCGTAGCCGAGAAGGGGCATGGCCTCGCGGCAGAGGTCCGCGATCAGGTCGTACTCGCCGTAGGCGTTGACGTGGGCCACCTTGCCCGTTTGCTTGAAAAGCGCCGCCATGGCCAGGGACTCGGCCGGCAACGGCGGCAGCCGGCAGAAATCGAGGATGCGCGCCATGGACCCGGCCGGGTCGGCGAGCACGGATTCGAAGCGCACGGTGAGCATGTGGGGCACGTCCGGGGCCAGGGCTTCCATGAAGAGCGTCGCGTCGCGCCACAGCCGCGCCGTGGCGCGCACGTCGTCGGCTCCGAAGCGCGCCACGTACTGCGCCAGGCGCGGCAGGCGCGGGTAGGGCACGAAGTCGGTCAGGCGCATGGCGAGCGGTTTGCCCGAGGCGTTGATGCGGCCGAGCTGCGCGCGGCAGGCCCGCAGCAGCTTGACCATGGAATTGGCCGTGGGCCGGGGGTCGCGCACGAGGTGGATGCATCGCGCGTCCGGGAACAGCCCGGCCAGGGCCGGGGTGTAGGGGATAAACGCCGGGTTCTTGGCGAAAAACCGCTTGCCTGGGCCGAAAAGCGACGTCACCCGCGAAAGCGTCTCCTTGATCTCCGCCACGGTCTGCGGACCGAGGTCGTCCGCGGTGAAGGGGTCGTACGTCAGGCAGGCCGGGTCCATGCCGAACCATTCGCCCCACAGCAGCGTGCCTTCGGAGGGGCTGTGCAGGGAGTGGACCACGGAGTCGCCGATGAAGCGTTCGCCGCTGGCGTCGAGATGCAGCAGCCGGGCGAGCAGCGTGGCCGTGCGGAAGTACGGCGCGGTGTGGTGGGCGAAGTGCGTGACGTAGGCCACGTCCGGGTGGGCGCAAAGGAGCGTCTGCAGCCAGGTCGAGCCGGTGCGCGGCAGCCCGATCACGAAGATCGGTTCGCGCACGGGCTCGAGGCGGGGCCGTGGCAGCAAGCGCTCGAGAAAGGCGAGGCGGCGCAGGAGGCGGCGGTTGTCGAGAATCGGAAAGGCGAACTGGTAGCGGAAGCCGTTTCGCATCGCCAGGCGCGAAAACAGGTTGGCGTAGCGGGTGGTCATGGTTTTTCCCCCTCCGGTTCGGGCGCGGCGTCGAAGAGGCGAAACGGCCCGAGCCCCG
>DQED01000402.1 GCA_003525525.1 Desulfovibrio sp. | reverse complement strand
TTGTTGTCGTAGAAGTTGAGCACCTTGGCGATGTGCTCCTTTTCCTTGGCCTCGAGCGTCAGGATCTCCTCCTCGGCGCGGGCCGGTTCCAGGAACTCGCGCGGCAGGGCGTGCTCGGTGATGAGGTTGTTTTCGGACAGGATGATCGAACGCTCCATGACGTTGCGCAGTTCGCGCACGTTGCCCGGCCAGTCGTAGCCCGTCAGGCATTTCATGGCCCGGTCCGAGATGCGGTAGGGGGCCTGGCCGGCGGTCAGGCGCGAGAGGAAGAATTCCACGAGCAGCGGGATGTCCTCGCGGCGTTCGCGCAGGGACGGCATTTCGATGTTGAAGACGTTGATGCGGTGGAACAGCGCCTCGTGGAAGCGCCCCTCGGCCACTTCGCGCACCAGCTCGCGGTTGGTGGCGAAAAGGAGCCGGATGTCGGCGCGGCGTTCCTCTTTCTCGCCCACGCGGCGGTAGGTCTTGTTTTCGAGCACGCGCAAAAGCGCGGCTTGCACCTCGATCGGCAGCTCGCCGATCTCGTCGAGAAACAGCGTCCCCTTGTTGGCGAAGGCCATGAAGCCTTCGCTGTTGTCCACCGCGCCGGTGAACGAGCCGCGCAGGTGGCCGAAGAGTTCGCTGCGCGCGAGCTCCTTTTGCAGCGTTGCGCAGTTCTTGATGAAAAAGGGTTTGTCCGCGCGTTTGGACAGCGACTGGATGAGGTGGGCCGCCACTTCCTTGCCTGCGCCGGATTCGCCGGTGATGAGCACCGGCACTTCGGTCGGCGCGACCTTTTCGATGAGGTAGCGCACCTGCTTGATGGCCGGGGAGTTGCCGATGAGCTTGACCGGCGGGGTCTGGCCCTGGAAATGGCGCAGCCGCCGGTTTTCCCGGCGCAAAAACGTGCGCTGGTAGGCCCGTTCGATGAGCAGCTCGAGCTCGGCCAGGTTGAACGGCTTGGTCACGTAGTCGAAGGCCCCGAGCTTCATGGCCTCGACCGCGGTGTCGATGGCGCCGTGACCCGTGACCAGGATCGTCTCCAGGTCCTCCTGCTTGGTGCGCAGCTCAACCATGAGCTCGATGCCGTTGGCGTCGGGCAGGCGGATGTCGAGGACCGCCACCTCGTATTCGTTTTTGGCGAGCAGTTCCCGCGCCTCGCGGGCGCAGGAAGCCACGTGGACGGTGCGGGCAGGCGTCGTGAGCTCCTTGAGCAGGAGCTTGCCGATGGAGGGTTCGTCGTCGACGACGAGGACGCAGTAGGGGCTATTCACGGGTTGTGCCGCTGTCCAGGGGAAGTTTCACGGTGAAGTGCGTGCCGAGGCCCACCTCGCTGGCCACCTCGATGACGCCATGGTGTTCGCGTACGATGCTGTAGCATGCGGCGAGGTTGATGCCGATGCCCTGCCCCACGGGCTTGGTGGTGAAAAAGGGACTGAAGAGCTTGTCCATGTTTTCGGGCGGAATGCCGCAGCCGGTGTCCTCCACGGACAGGTTGACGGTGTTGTCGTTTTCCGGGTGCGTGGTGATGGTGATCTCGCCCTCGCCCTTGATGGCGTCCATGGAGTTGGCCAGGATGTTGAGCAGCACCTGCTTGAGCTGCGCTTCGTCGCCGGGGACCGTGGGCAGCCCTTCGCAGAGATTGACCGTGAGCGTCAGGCCGTTTTTCGCGCGTTCGTCCAGGCGGCTGCGCAGGATGTTGAGCGTGTCCGTGACCACTTCGTTTAAGCACACCGGCGAAAAGGCCAGGGTGTGCGGCCGGGAGAACGAGAGCATGGAGCGCACGATGTCGCGGCAGCGCCGGCATTCCATGAGGATGGTCTCGGTGTATTCCGAGACGTCGGCGTAGAGGTCGTCCTCCACGGCGGCGCGGATGACGGGCAGGCGGCGGCGGATGCCCTCGGCCAGGCCGTAGACCGCGGTCAGGGGATTGTTGATCTCGTGGGCGACGCCCGCGGCGAGCATGCCGATGGTGGCCATCTTTTCGGCCTGGTAGTACTTGGCCTGGTATTCCTGCTCCAGGGTCACGTCGCGCTTGAAGATGAGGATGCGCGACTCGGGGCTGTCGGGATTGTGGATGGGCGAGGCCACCATTTCGAACTGGCGCGTCACGCCCCCGATCTTGAAGTTGCCCACGCAGCGGCACACGGCGTTGGACTTGAACGACCGGTGCGCCGGGCACTCGGGACAGGGCCTGTCGGCGTCGCGAAAGAGCTTGTAGCAGTGCTGGCCTTCGGGCCGCGGCACGCTGAAGAGTTCGTGGAAGACGTGGTTGACCGAGATGATGCGCAAGTCCTTGGTGAGCACCATCATGATGTCGGTGATGCCGTCGAGGATGGCCGCGATCTCCTGGCGGCGCAGTTCCGATTCCTCGTGGGCCTCGCGCAGCTCTTGCACCTTCTGGCGCAGTTCCTGGTAGAACCCGAGCTTGCTGTGCTCGATGCCGATCAAGTCCTCGAGCGTGGTCGGGTGCGACGACGCCTCGGCCGGAAGATAGACCGGAACCACGGGATAGGGGCAGGCCCGCAGCCTGGAAGGCATCCGGAAGGATTCGCGGCCGTCGCGGGCCACGTCCAGGGGCAGACGGCGCAACGGCAGCGTGCGCGGAAACGCCGCCACGAGGCTTGCGATCTGCAACGGCTGCGGCGACGCGCCCTGCCCCGGATGCTCCTTGTTCTCCTGGGAAGCCATGATGCCGTCCATAGGCGTACGCGGGATCAGGACAGAAGCAGGCAGGCCGGCTCCTCGCCCCGGGCCACGGGGCGCTTGGCCACGAGTCTGTCCGGTCCGGCCGGCTCGATGGCGGCAAGATAGCCCAGGTCCAGGAAATCCTGCAAGGCGGCGATGGCCCGCACGCGGAAGGCCGGCATGGGCTGGCGCGTCAGTCCGGACAGGCGGCGCAGGGCGGTCATGTCCAGGCGCTGGGTGGCCGGGCCGTTAAGGAGCAGGGCCGCGAGCCAGCGGGGGAAAGCGGCGGAGCCAAGCGGCGCGCGCGCGGCGAGCAGACGTTCCACGGCCTGGGCGCTGCGCAGCCCCTGCATGAGGCGCGGGCTCACGTCCAGGGCGCAGATGCCGGCGGCGCGGTCGCACAGCAGGGTGTGGAGAAGCCGTGCCTGCATGCGCACGCATCCGGCCTCTTCCTCGATCTCGATGCGGGCGCTGGCCAGTCGCCACAGCGAGCGCTCGAGCCTTCTGGCGTCGAAGCGCCGTCCCTTGGGGCGGATCAGGCGCGTGAGGTCGCGCAGGCGGAAACGCGCCGCGCCCGTGCGGCCGGATTCCCGAAACGCGAGCAGCACGCAGCCGAGGAACGCGTCCAGGTCGTCCTGGTCGAGGCGTTCGCCGCAGAAACGGATGGTCGCGCCCTCCCAGCAGGAGGCCACGGGCGCTTCCTCGAGCCGGGTCCGGGGGCCGGGATTGCGTGCGGAAAAGAGGTCCGAGGCCAGCACGAGGCCGGCCAGGCGGTCGGCGAAACCCTCTTCCAGGGCTTCGGCCGGGCCGGGGCGCGCCTCGGCGTCGAACGGGTTGGCCAGGGGCATGGCGTCGAAAGCGATTTCGTCGTGATACATTATAGCTCCCCCCTGCCTCGTGCCGCAGGCCCCGGGCCGCGCCCGGCGCGCACGGCGGTGGAAAAAGGCGGGCCGCCGCAAAAGGGGGACGGCCCGCCGCGATCGCGCGTTAGGCCTTTTTCTGCAACGTGGCCAACATGCCGCGAAGCTGCCGCAGATGCCCGCGTTCCTCGTCGAGACACTGCTTGACGATGTCGGACTCCGCCGCCGGCAGGAGGTCCATCATCTCGCGGAAGTAGAGGATGGTGTCCTTCTCGAACCGGCTGGCCACCTCGATGGCCGCCACGGCGTCGGAGGCGTCGGCCAGGTCCTTCTCGGGCGCCCCGCCGCAGAAAAGCGCGTGGGAATCGAGCAAGGCCTGGACGTAGTCCATGTATTCCTCTTCGTCGCTGCCGGCCGGGAGTTCGATCTTGGCGATGCGTCCGGCCATGGCCTCGAAGATGGACTGGTGGCGGGCTTCCTCGCCGGCGAAGAACTCGAGGAAGCTCTTGACGTCCGGGTTGGTCGCGGCCGCGGCCGCCTTGCTGTAGACGTTGCGGCCCCGCCGTTCGATTTCGATGGCGGTGCCCACGATATCGCTGGCGCTGAAAAAGCGTGCCATATGCGTCTCCTTTTATGAGGCCTCCGGCGGCCGGGGGGGATCATCCCCCCCGGACCC
>DQED01000401.1:2586-3320 GCA_003525525.1 Desulfovibrio sp. | reverse complement strand
TCTCCGGGCCGGGCATCGCCGACCTGCACGCCCTGCCCCGGCGCGCCTGCGTGCTGGCAGGGTCGCTCGGCCGACAGATCGTGGACGCCACGGGCCGCGAAAGCGCCTCGCCGCTGTCCCTGGCCAAGGCCAGCCTGCTCGAAGGCATCAACGCCCGGCTGGCCATGCTGCTGGCCGACCCGGACTGGCGCGCCTTCGCCTACGTGGGTTCGGGCCTGCAATTCCGGCGCGGCGAAACCGTCATCGCCCGCCAGGACAGCCGGGGCAGCATCGACGAGGACGCCTCGCTGGCACTGCTCGAACACGTCCACGACATCGTGGACGCCGTCGATCCCGAACGCGAACACTTCCGCGTCGAGGACGACGGCTGCGACGTGGTCGTCACCCCGACGGCCAACGCCGCCGACGCGGGACTGGAATACGCCGCCAGGGAAGGCCTGCGCGCCCTGGAACTGGCGCTCGGCACGGATTTCGCCAAGGGGCCGCACCTCGTGTGCTGCACCGGCCAGGACGGGCTCGAACTGCTCGAAGCGCTCCTGGAAAAAACCCGCGACGTGCGCTGCCTGTTCGTCGGCGACCGCGAAGACCTCGGCCGCAAGGCCCGGGAACTGTGCCCCCACACCGCCCTGGCCGCGCACCCCGACATCGCCGCCGCCCTCTTCTCGGCCGCCGCGCCGTAAGACGCGCCCTCAATCGACCTTCGTGTTCTCGAGCCAGTGCTTGCGGTAGAAATA
>DQED01000401.1:0-2520 GCA_003525525.1 Desulfovibrio sp. | reverse complement strand
GGCAGATTGTCGAAATTCATGCCGAAAAACCCGACCAGGAAATTGAGCGGCAGAAATATCGTGGCCACGAGCGTCAGGTACTGCCCCACCGCGTTCATGCGCAGCTCCGCCTTGGTCATGGACAGCCCCACCATCTCCGAGAGCATCTCGCGCAACGTCTCCACCGCGTCGAGCACCTGGTACACGTCCTGGCGGATGTCGTTCCACAAAAACGCCACACCCGGATCGGCCGCACCCGAATCGTCCACCAGATAGCGCCCGAGCACCTCGCGCAACGGCCAAAGCGAGCGGTGCAGAAACAGCACCTCGCGCTTGAGCCGGTATGTCTCGGTGAGCGTCTCCGAGCCGCCGCCGGAAAGAATCGTCTGCTCGAGCTCCTCGATGTCCTCCGCCAGCCGGCCGAGCGTCAGAATGTACTCGTCCAGGATCGCCGCAATCAGGGCGTGCGTCAGATGCTCGCGGCCGCGCCTGGCCAGCTTGCAACCGCCCTTCTCCAGCTTCGACGCGAGCCCGTCCCAGACATTGGCCTCGCGCTCCTGAAACGTCAGCACATAGCCGTCGGCAGCGACCAGACTCACCTGCTCGGCCAGCACCCGCTTGGCCGACTCGTCATAGCCAAGCTGCCGCAGCAACACGAAGAGCCCCGTATCGTACTCCTCGAGCACCGGCCGATGCCCCGTGGACAACACGTCCTCCACCAGCAACGGGTGCAGCGAGAACCGATTGCCCACCACCCGCACGAACGCCTCGTCATGCACGCCCACCACGCGCACCCAGTTCACCTTCCCGGCCGCAAGCACCGGGTCGCCCGCGCCCAGCACGTCGTAGCGGCGCACCGTCACCGCCGTGGCGTCATAGGAGTACACCAGCACGTACGGGGCAAATCGCTGCGCCTCGGGAAACGCGGACTCCCCCGGCATGGTCTTCGCATTCCCCCGTGCCCTTCGCTTGAATCGCTCCAACATGGCGGCTCCCCATTGATAAAAAATGACTTCGCCGCATCCCTATAGCCGGGGGAAAGCGGCGCAGGCAACAGGGAACAGAGAAGGTGGGGAGAGGGAGGGGGAGAAAGATGCTCCGGCGGCCGGGGGCGATCATCCCCCCGGCCCCCCTGAGCGGGGAGGGTGGCGACCACGCCTCCACCCGCTTCCCAGTCCCCCGTCGGGGAGGTCCAGGAGGGGATCATCCCCTCCTCGCCGCCGGAGGCATCTTCCTCTTACTCTTCTCTTCCCCTCCCCATCTCCCCCCTCTCTTGTCCATACAGCGCGCGTACCAGGGTGTCGTATTGCCGGATCTGTTCGGCCAGAAAGCCCTGCTCGCCGTGAAACGTGATCGCCTCGCGCGGGCAGCCGAGGAAACAGTAGAGGCAGCCGATGCAGTCCGCGTGGCCGCCGGCGGCGGCGACTGCGGCCGGATCGAGGCCCATGGGGCAGAGGTCCTGGCAGATGCCGCAGGCGTCGCAGGCTTCCCGGTCGAGGCGCAGGGCATCGAGGCGCATCTCGTTGCGGCAAAAGACGTCCTGACGCAGGCCGGTTTTGAAAAGCAGCGCCCCGAACCAGTCCGTGCCGGCCAGGTAGCGGAAAAGGGCGAGGTTGCGCACGGCCAGGAAGTATTTCTGGCGTTTCGGGCTGTGAACGAAGGAGGCGATGGGGCCGGCCTTGGGCGGCGCGAAAGGGCGGCCGGCGAGGAGCGGCAGGTCGAGGGCGTCCACGAAGGCGATCATGTCCGGCGGCACGAGACCGCGCTTCCGCGCTTGCGCGAGCGGGCGCACGGCGTCGGAGGGAAAGCCGGCGAGCTTCGCGCAGGCCAGGTCGATCAGGTAGGGATTTTCGCCGAAGACGAGGGCGTCGCAGCGCACGGGCGTGCCGCGCGTGGGGCCCAGGCCCTCCATGGCGACCATGGCGTCCACGATATGTAGCCCCGGGCGCAGGGCGGCGTTCAGGTTGACGATGTTGGCGGCCAGGCTCTGGTGCGTCTTTTTCTTGTTCTCCTGGCCGACGAGGCAGCCCATGAGGTTCTTGAGGCACACGGACATGCCGGCCTCGAAGTGGGTCTTGAGCTTGGGCAGGTTGATGACCAGGGCCGCGTCGAGCGCCTGGGCCGCGACCTGGGCGGTGACGCCGTTTTCGAAGGGCACGGCGCGGCCCGGGGCGTGGTTGAGGTCCACCACGGGCACGCCGAAGCGCGCCGCGGCCCTGTCCACGGCCAGCCGGCCGATCACGCCGATGTTGTTGCGGTAAAAGCCCGAGTTGGTGCCTTCGCCCACGGTGAGGTCGCCGTAGCCCGCGTCGCGCAGCACGCCGAGCAGCGCAGAGAGCAGGCGCAGGTCGGTGGTGTTGCCGGTCAGCGCGTTCATGTTGGCGTTGAGGTTGGGCTTGACGAGAATGGGCGCGGCCTTGTCCGCCGGAAACACGTGGCCGTAGGCGGGCAGGGTCTCTTCGAGGGCGCGGCGCGCGGCGGCCAGGGAGCCGGCGCGGCGCAGGTGCAGGCGGTATGCGGTCATGGGCGTCCGGGCGGTTG
>DQED01000073.1 GCA_003525525.1 Desulfovibrio sp. | reverse complement strand
CGTGGCCTTCGCGGCGGTCGCGGCCGTCGGCGCGGACGCCTTCCAGCCGGCGTAGCGGCCGATGAAGCGGCCGGCCTGCGGATCGCGGTTTAAAAGCACCTCGCAGGCCCCGGAGGTTTCCATGAGCCGCGAGACGTTCGGGTTGGCGATGGCCCCCGCCAGCCCCGCGCCCAGGCACATGGCGAAAAAGGCGGCGTTGACCAGCTCGCGCGCGGGCAGGCCGAAGGAGATGTTGGAAAGCCCGAGCACCGTGGGCAGGCCCCAGGCGTCGCGGCAGTGGCGAATGACCTCCAGGCAGGCCAGCGCGGCCTCGGGCTTGGACGAGACCGTGAGCGCCAGGGCGTCGACGAGAATGAGCCTGCGCGGGATGCCCAGGGATTCGGCCTGCAGCAGCAGCTCCTCGATGATGCCGAGGCGCGCGGCGGCCGTGACCGGCAGTTTGCGGCCCTTGAGCGGCAAAAGAATGAACGGCGCGCCGTGGTCGCGGCAAATGGGGCCAAGCAGTTCCATGCGGCCGGGTTCGCCGCTGATGGAGTTGACGAGCGGCGTTGCGGGCGAGGCCCACAGTGCGGCGGTCAGGGCCTCGGCGTTGTTGGAGTCGAGGCACAGCGGCACGGGCTGGCGCTTGGTGAGCTCCATGGCGAGCCCCGGCAGCACGGCCACCTCGTCCACCATGGGCGCGCCCACGTTGACGTCAAGGATGCCCGCGCCTGCCGCGACCTGCTCCTCGGCAAAGGCCAGGGCGCGGGTGAATTCCCCGGCCGCGAGTTCGGCCGCCAGTTCGGCCTTGCCCGTGGGGTTGATGCGCTCGCCGATGACCACGCAGGGGCTTTTGCCGCCAAGGGTCACGGTCATGGCCCGGGAGGCCACGGCCAGGACCGGATGGTCCGGCGCGTCGCCGCGCGTCCAGGAGCGGCCGGCAAGCGCCCGTGCGAGCGCCGCGATGTGCGCCGGGGTGGTGCCGCAACAGCCGGAAAGGGCCTTGGCGCCGAGGTCGGCGAAGCGCGCGGTCTTTTCCGCGAATTCCTCCGGCCCCATGGGGAAGACGGTATGCCCGCCCTCCAGGCGCGGCATGCCGGCGTTGGGCTTGACGAAAAACGGGGTCCGCAGGCGGCGCGAGAACACCTCGCCGACCAGGCGCATGTCGTCCGGGCCTGCGCCGCAGTTGACGCCGACGAGGTCGACGCCGAGGTTTTCCATGGCGTCGGCGAAGACTTCCGGCGAGGAGCCTGTCAGACTGGCCGCGCCCTCGAAGGTCATGCACACGGCCACGGGCAGCGTGCAGACCCGGCGGGCGGCGAGCACGAGGGCCTTGGCCTCGGCCAGGTCAAAGTGGGTCTCGCCCACGATCAGGTCGCAGCCGCCTTCGGCCAGGCCCGCGATCTGCTCGGCGAAGGCGTCCACGAGCGCGGCGAGCGTCACCTTGCCGAGCGGCGCGACGAACTGGCCCGTGGGGCCGACGGAACCGGCGACGAAGGCCGCGTCCCCGGCGGCGCGGCGGGCAAGCCGCGCCATCTCGCGGTTGAGCGCCGTGACGTCGGTGCCGGCGGGGAGCTTGTAGCGCGAACCGCCGAAGGTGTTGGCGGTGACGACGCGCGAACCGGCCTCGATGTATTCCCGGTGGGTGGCCACGATGGCGTCGGGATGTTCCAGGCCGAAGAGTTCCGGGGATTGCCCGGCGGCCAGTCCCCGCCCCTGGAGCAAGGTGCCCATGGCCCCGTCGAAGACGAGGATGCCCGAATCGCCAAGCGCTTTTCTGAAATCGCCCACGCCCGCTCCTTTCTGGTTGCCGGCTGCCCGGCCGTTTGCCGAAACGCGGCCCGTCTACTGAAAAACGTTGAAAAGGACAAACCAAAACTTTACACGGAATGATAGACGTGCGAGACGGCGCTTCCGGGAGGCGGCTCCGATTCGCCAAAACCTCCCAAGCGGCCAGACCACGCCTCATAACCCGGTCAGTATCCGATGGAACAGCGAGACGATCAAGCCCTTTCCCCAAACGACGCGGAACTGGAACAACAAGATCCCGAGGAATTCGACGCCGTCGAGCCCGACGAGGTCGCCGAGATCGCAGACGACGGCGATGACGCCATCGACCTGGAGCCCGTGGACGATTTCCACCTGCCGGCCCCGCGGCCTGGCTCGGGCGGCTCGCTGACCACGCGCGACCCGTTGCAGCTCTACCTGCGCGAAATCTCGAAATTCCCCATGCTCGCCCCCGAGGAGGAGCAGGAACTCGCCCGGCGCGTGCGCGACGCCGGGGACCAGAAGGCCGCCTTCCGGCTCATCTCCTCCCACCTGCGCCTGGTGGTCAAAATCGCCATGGACTTTCAGCGCCGCTGGATGCAAAACGTGCTTGACCTCATCCAGGAAGGCAACGTGGGCCTCATGCGCGCCGTGACCAAATTCGACCCCGACAAGGGCATCAAGTTCTCCTACTACGCCGCCTACTGGATCAAGGCCTACATCCTCAAATACATCATGGACAACTGGCGCATGGTCAAGATCGGGACCACGCAGGCCCAGCGCAAGCTCTTCTACAATCTCAACAAAGAGCGTCACCGCCTCCAGTCCCTGGGCTTCGACCCCAGCGCCTCACAGCTCTCCGAGGCGCTCAACGTCACCGAGTCCGACATCGTGGAGATGGACCAGCGCCTCAGCGGCAACGACGTGTCCCTGGACGTGACGCTCGGCGACGATTCCTCGTCCACCCGCCTGGACTTCCTGCCCGCGCTCACGCCGGGCATCGAGGAGATCCTGGCCGGGGACGAAATCTCGCACCAGCTCGAAAAGCACATCCAGAGCATCCGGCCCAAGCTCAACGACAAGGAACTCGACCTGCTCGACAGCCGCATCCTGTCCGATTCGCCGGTGACGCTGCGGGAGATCGGGGCGAAATACGGCATCACCCGCGAGCGCGTGCGCCAGATCGAGGCGCGGCTGCTCGAAAAGCTCAAGGACCACCTGTCCAGACGCATCGAGGACTTTTCCTCGGATTGGATTCACAAGGAAGAATAGCGGCCATAAGCGCGGCGGGACCGGAACAGGCCCGCGCCGCGCGCCGCATCGGATGCCGGCCATGCCTGAACCGACCACACGCGCCAAGTCCTCGCACCTGCCTTTTCTGCTCGTCCTGGCGCTTCTGCCCTGCCTGCTCTCCAACTCCTGCGCCTCCAGCCGGTCGGCGCGACTGGCCTACGCCGGGAAATCCCTGAGCCCCGAGGCTGAAAGCGCCTACCAGTTCCTGGTCTACCAGGACTTCCTGCGCCAGGGGAACAAGGAGGAGGCGGCGAAAACCCTCGCCGCCCTCGCGCGGGCCCACCCCTCGCCCGAGGTGGCCGTGGAGCTGGCCAACCTGCAGTGGGGCCTGAACGATCGGGAAACGGCCACCAAGACCCTGGAGGACGCGACGCGGCTTTTTCCGGACTCGCGCCAGATCACCTTCTACCTTGCCAGCGCCTACCAGATGCGCCGCATGCCCGAGCAGGCCATGGCCGTGCTGACGCAATTCGTGGCCGCGCATCCCGGCGACGCCGCAGCGCTGCGCGAACTGGCCTCGCTGCAAGGCGACGCCGGGCAGCACAAGGAGGCCCTGGCGACCCTTGCGCGCATTCCGGAAGCCGACCGTGACGCCACGACCCTGTACCTCATGGCCAAGGCCACGGCGGGACTCAAGAAAACCGACGCGGCCATCGCACTGCTGCGCCGGGCCGTGGCCGCGGACGGCGCGCTCATGTCCGCCTGGTCGGACCTTGCCGCGCTGCTCGAGGAAAAAGGCGACCTGGCCGGGGCCGAGGACTGCTACCGCCGCATGTTGGCCCAGGGTGAAGAGGCTTCCGAGGTGCGCGCGCGGCTCGTGCGGGTGCTCATCAAACAAAAAAAGACCGCCCAAGCCCTCAAATTCCTGGACGAGGAGCCCGCGGACAAGGCGCGTATGCTCGACGCCATTTCCGCGCTGCTCGAGGCGGGCTCTCCCAAGCAGGCGCGCCAGGTGCTCGCCAAGCTCGCCGCGGCCATCCCCGGCAGCCCGGACCTGCCCTTCTACCAGGCGGTCATCGCCTACGAGGGCGAGAAAAAGCCCAAGGAGGCCCTGGCCATCCTGGCGCAGGTGACGCCCGACAATCCCAACTACGACAAGGCGCTCGGCGTGCGCATCCAGATCGCCTCGGAAATCGGCGACCAGGACCAAGCGCAGTCCCTGGTGGCCGAGGCCAGGAAGCGCTATCCCGACAACAAGGAATTCCTGGCCCTGGAAGCGGCCCTGCTCGACCGGCGCGGCGACACCGCCGCGGCCGCGGCCCTGCTGGAAAAGGCCGTGGCCGACGCGCCCGACGACACGGACCTGCTCTACCGCTACGGCGTGGCCCTGGAAAAGCTCAAACGCCGGGACGAGGCCAGGGTCGTGATGGAAAAGATCGTGGCCAAGGACCCGACCAATCCCGACGCTCTCAACTACCTCGGCTACTCCATGGCCGAAGAGGGACGCGACCTGGACAAGGCCCTGGACATGATCCGCACGGCCCTGGCCAAGGAGCCGGACAACCCCTTCTTCCTGGATTCCCTGGCCTGGACGCTGTACAAGCTCGGGCGGCACCAGGAAGCCCTGGCCGCCATGGAGCGGGCCATGGGCCATCGGATCAAGGACGCCGTCATCTGGGAGCATTACGGCGACATCGCCGCCGCCGCCGGACGCAAGGACACGGCCCGCAAGGCCTACCGCACCGCCCTGGAACTCGGCCCGGAAAACCCCGGCGACGTGAAGAAAAAACTCGGAGCCCTGTAGCATGCGCCCCTTTGCCGCGCTGTTGCGCACCCTCGCCTTGTTCGCCCTCGTCGCCGGGATTGCCGGCTGCGCCGCCAAGCAGCCCGGGCCGACGGCCGGCGGCGAAGCCAAGGCCGTCTTCGCCGCCTTTACCGCCCGCGAGGGCAAGGACACGGCCCCGGCCTATTCCCTGGCCGGCTCCATGAGCTTTTCGCGGGGCAACCGCTCGGGCCGGCTCAACTACCGCCTCTACGGCAACGCCGGCGGCGCGACGCGCCTGGACCTGACCACGCCCGTGGGCGGGTCCTACGCCCTGCTGTTCGAGGACAACCACGGCTTTTTCGCTTTCGTGCCGGATAGAAACGCCGTCTACCGCCACGGCGACACCCGCCAGGGCGCGGCCAAGCTCGGCATGCCCCTGCCCTTTACCCTGGGCGAAATGGCGGCCCTGGTCGCGGGGCGTTTTTCCGCCCTTGCGCCGGCGCGTTACGCCGCGGCGAAAAAGACGGCCGAGGGCTACGAGTACACGTTTTCCGGCAGTTCCCGCCTTGCGTCGCTCGGCCTTGACTTCGCCGGGAATCCGCGCCATCTGGTTGGAGTCGGCATAGAGCCCTGGCGCATCGACTTCGCAGACGACGAAGCCGCGCCGGGATTTGCCGCGCCCGTGGCCCGCAGGCTCACGCTGACCACGCCCGGCGGCGCGACGCTCGTCGTGCGCGTGAAGGCCCTGCAGCCCCGCCCGTCGCCCTATCCGGTCGCCGACCTGGAGCTGCCCGTCCCTCCCACCGCCGCGGAACACGCGCTGGACGGGAGCGGGGACGAGCCGTCCCTGCCGGAATTGTAGGCCCGCCGTCCGCGCGGCCGGGCATTCGTGCATCGCCAAACCCGGAGGCTCCGTTTCCATGCCCAAAACCGTTTTCCTCGGTTCCGACCATGCCGGCCTGAACCTCAAGGCCGCGCTCGTCGCCCATCTTGCCGCCGCCGGGCACAAAGTGGTCGATCTCGGCCCCACCGAGGCGACAAGCGTCGACTACCCCGATTTCGCCAGGCTCGTCTGCCGCAATGTCCTGGATACGCCGGAAAGCGCCGGCATCCTCGTCTGCGGCACGGGCATCGGCATGTCCATCGCCGCCAACCGCATCGGCGGCATCCGCGCCGCGCTGTGCGTCAACGAATACCTGGCCCGCATGACTAGGCTCCACAACGACGCCAACGTGCTTTGCCTCGGCGAGCGCGTCATCGGCGCGGGCCTGGCCGCCTCCATCGCCGACGTCTTTCTCGAAACGGGCTTCGAGGGCGGCCGCCACCAGCGCCGCGTGGACCTCATCGAGTCGTGCGGACTGGCCGCGCCGCTGTAAACGCCAAACTTCTTCGAGGGATACCCATGCAAGCTCCCGCCGCCATCGACGTCAAGGCCGTCAACGTCGTCAAAGGCCTGATCATGGACGCAACCTTCAAGGCCAAGTCCGGCCACCCGGGCGGCGCCATGTCCTCGGCCGACATGGCCTACGTCCTGTTCAAGGACTACCTGCGCTTCGACCCGGCCGACACGACCTGGTTCGGCCGCGACCGGTTCGTGCTCTCGGCCGGGCACGAATCCATGCTGCAATACGCCCTGCTCTACCTGCGCGGCGTGCTCGCCATGGACGACCTCAAACAGTTCCGCCAGCTCGGGAGCCGCACCCCGGGCCACCCCGAGAACTACGAGACCCCGGGCGTGGAATGCACCACCGGCCCCCTGGGCCAGGGTTTTTCCATGGCCGTGGGCATGGCCGTGGCCGAGGAGATGCTGCGCGCGCGCCTGGGCGAGGACATGGCCGGCCACTACACCTACGTGCTCTCCTCCGACGGCGACGTGCAGGCGCCGGTGTTCCTGGGCTCGGCCGCGCTGGCCGGCCTGTGGGGCCTCGGGCGGCTGATCGTCCTTTTCGACAAGAACAAGGTGCAGCTCGCCAGCGCCACGAGCGTGTGCGACGCCACCAACCACGTGAAGCTCTTCGAGGGCCTGGGCTGGCACGTCATCGACATCGACGGCAACGACCACGCCGCCATCCACGCCGCCCTCGACGCCGCGCGCGCCGAAACGGCCAAGCCCACGATCATCATCGGCAACACCGTCATCGCCAAGGGCGCCTTCTCCATGGAAGGCAAACACGAAGCCCACGGCGCGCCCTTCAAGGAAGACGAGATCATTGCGACCAAGAAGCGGCTGGGGCTGCCCGAGAATGAGACGTTTTTCGCGCCGGAAGACGTCCTGGCCCATTTCAGGGGCCGCTTCCCGCAGCTCGCCGCCGCCCGCGCCGCCTGGGACAAGGCCCTGGACGACAAGCTCGCCGGCGACGCCGCCTTCGAAGCGCTGTGGCGCGAAATCACCAAGCCCCGCTCCGAACGCACGCTCTCCTGGCCGGTGTTCGAGCCGGCCAAGGACGTGGCCACGCGTTCGGCCTGGGGCGCGGCCCTGAACGGCCTCATCGACCAGCTGCCGCTGCTCGTCGGCGGCTCGGCCGACCTCGACCCGTCCAACATGACCGAGAAGTTCCGCGACATCACGGGCATCTTCGGCAAGGCCGACCGCCTGGGCCGCTCCCTGTGCTTCGGCGTGCGCGAATTCCCCATGACCGCCATCGTCAATGGCATCACCCTGCATGGCGGCCTGCTGCCCTTTAGCGCCACGTTCCTCATCTTCTCGGACTACGCCAGGAACGCCCTGCGCATGGCCGCGCTCCAGCGCGTGCCCGCCCTGCACGTCTACACCCACGACTCCTTCTACGTGGGCGAGGACGGCCCGACCCACGAGCCCATCGAGCAGGCGAGCTCCCTGCGGCTCATTCCCAACATGCTCGTCATGCGCCCGGCCGACGCCAACGAAACCTCGGCCTGCGTGGACACGGCGCTCAAGCAGACCAGCCGGCCCACCTGCCTGCTGCTCACGCGCCAGAATCTGCCCATCCTCGACCCGGCCGTCTATCCGGGCCTCAAGGAAGGGGTCGCGCGCGGCGGCTACGTGCTCGACGAAGCCCCGGGCGGCAAACCCGACATGCTGCTTCTGGCCTCGGGCTCGGAAGTGTCCCTGGCCCAGGCCGCGGCCAAGCTCCTGCCCGAAATCGCCATCCGCGTGGTCAGCATGCCTTGCCTGGAGCTCTTCAACGAGCAGCCCGAAGACTACAAAAAGGCCGTGCTGCCGCCGGAAATAGCCTTCCGCTACGCCGTGGAAGCCGGTCGGCCCGAGCTGTGGTGCCAGTACACGGGCAGCCTCGACCGGGTCTACGGCATCTCCCACTTCGGCGCGTCGGCCCCGGCCGGCAAGCTGGCCGACCTCTACGGCTTCACGCCCGAACACCTGGCCGGCAAGATAAAGGAAGCCTACGCTGCGAAGTAGCGGGGAAAGTGAAGAAAAGAGAAGAGAGAAGAATGCCTCCGGCGGCCAGGAGGGGGTGACCCCCTCCTGGACCTCCTCAAAGGGGGATGCCTTGATACGCTTGCCGTAGCTTCCGAATAAACCGGATCACGCAAGCGCTCCGGTTTCGACAAAAACGCCATCAAACGGCCCCGAAAGCTTCGACTTTCGGGGCCGTTTCCTCTATTCCCCTTTGAAAGTTTTTTGGGAAGGAGGGGCGCGGGGAGGGAACCTTTTTTTCCCAAAAAAGGTTCCCTCCCCGCATTCCTCCCCAACTCCCTACCAAAGGAGTCTCCATGGAAGCGCCGGACAGAAATCTCGGCTTGGATCTGGTACGGGTCACGGAAGCGGCGGCGCTGAGTTCCTCGCGCTGGCTCGGGCGCGGCGACAAGAACGCCGGCGACCAGGCCGCCGTGGACGCCATGCGCCTTTCCTTCAACACCCTGCCCATCGAGGGCATGATCATCATCGGCGAGGGGGAGAAGGACGAGGCCCCGATGCTGTATAACGGCGAGCGCGTGGGCAGCGGCCAGGGCCATGCCGTGGACGTCGCCGTGGACCCGGTCGAGGGCACGAACCTGCTCGCCTACGGCCGGCCCAACGCCATCTCCGTGGTCGGCATCGCCCCGCGCGGCTCCATGTTCAACCCCGGGCCGAGCTATTACATGCAAAAGCTCGTGGTGCCGTCCGAGGCGCGCGACGCCGCGGACCTCGACGCGCCCGTGGGCGACAACCTGAAAAAGATCGCCAAGGCCCTCGGCAAGGATGTGGACGACCTCGTGGTCTTCGTCCTGGACAAGCCGCGCCACAAGAGCCTCATCGCCGACATCCGGGCCGTTGGCGCGCGCATCCAGCTGCACACCGACGGCGACGTGGCCGGATCGCTCATGGCCGTCGACCCCGAAAACGTGGTGGACGTCATGCTCGGCACCGGCGGCACGCCCGAAGGCGTGCTTTCGGCCTGCGCCATCCGGGCGCTCGGCGGGCGGCTGCTCGCGCGCCTCGATCCGCAACTGGAAGACGAAAAACTGGCCCTGGCCGAAGCCGGCATCGACTGCAATCGGATTTTCACCGAGGAGACGCTCGTCGACAGCGACGACACCTATTTCGCCGCAACCGGCATCTCGGGCGGCACGTTCCTCGAAGGCGTGCAGTTCACCGGCACCCACGCCATCACCCACTCCCTGGTCATGCGCGGCAAGACCGGCACCATGCGCCGCATCGAAACGCGCATCCGGCTGGACAAGCTGATGGAAATCAGCGCCGTGAAATACGATTAGGGGGAGGGAGAGAGGGAGATAAGAGAAGAGGCCGCCGGCGGCCGGGGGGGGATAATCCCCCCCGGACCCCCTTGAAGGGTGAGGGGGAAGTTAGAAGATGAGGACGGTGTAGCCGTCGTCGGTGTAGGGGGCCATGCCGGGGTGGCCGTGCATATCGTCGAGGAGCGCAAAGCCCTCGGCAACGGCCGCTTCCTGGCTGCCGAGCTGATGCGAGCAGGCGCGGCAGACGCCGGCGAAAAGCCCCAGGGATTTCGTCTGCTCGAACAGCCCATGCATGGGGTTGTCCGCCTTGGCCAGCACGGCCACGAGTCTGGTCGCCTCGCCCTCCAGCACCACCTTGACCTCGTAGCCTTTCTCCCGGAATTCCAGGGCGTTTAACAGCACGTGGACGAAACAGGAAATATCGCCGCGAAACGCGAAAAGCGCCACCTTCTTCATGACTTTTCTCCCTTGGCCGCGATCTTGCCGACCGGGGCCAGATACACGGTGAATTCCTCCTCGCCGTCGACGCCGAGCAGCGTGTCGCAGGCGTCCTGGTCATAGGCGGCCACGGCGCACGTCCCCGCGCCTACGGCCTCGCAGGCCAGATACAAATTCTGGCAGACATGGCCGGCGTCGAGCGCGATCACCTTGTACGACGCCTCGGCGTAGCGCCACTCCATGCGCTCGGGAACCGTGGTCCAGAAAAACGTCGCCGCCCCCCTGGCCACGAACCGCTGCTCGAACGCGGCCCGGCTGACCTGCGCCTCCAGCTGCTCCGGCGTGTCTTCCAGGACCAGGGCGTGTTCCACGGGCAGGTAGCGGTAGAGGCCCTTTTCCAGGCCTGCGACGCGGAAGACGGCGAGATAGGTTTCCAGGGCGTGGCGGCAGCCGGCCGAGGGCACGGTGCGAAATCCCGATGCGCCCGGGGCCTTGCGCAGGCCCTGCGTAGCCCAGAGCAGAAAGCCCAGTTCCTCGAGGGAAAG
>DQED01000395.1 GCA_003525525.1 Desulfovibrio sp. | reverse complement strand
CCCCCGGACCCCCTTGATGGGGGGAAAGGATAAAAAGGGGGCACTTTTGGAATTCCCCCGGCGGTAAGGCAGGGCCGGGGACCCCGGAGGGGGGGCAGGCACTTGTTTCGGTGGGCCGTTGGCTGTAGGTTCCGGGGCCGCACGACATTGCCCCGCAAGGAGAACGCCATGACCACCCTCGGCACGCCGCTGACCGCCTCCGCTACCAAAATTTTGCTGCTTGGCTCGGGCGAGCTCGGCAAGGAAGTGGCCATCGAAGCCCAGCGCCTGGGCGTCGAGGTCGTGGCCGTGGACCGCTACCCCCATGCGCCGGCCATGCAGGTCGCCCATCGCTGCCATGTCGTCAGCATGCTCGACGCCGCGGCCCTGCGCCGCATCATCGAAGAGGAAAAGCCCGATTTCGTGGTGCCGGAAATCGAGGCCATCGCCACGGACGAGCTCCTCGCCCTGGAGGCCGAGGGCGTCACGGTCATCCCCACGGCCCGGGCCGCGCGCCTGACCATGAACCGCGAAGGCATCCGCCGCCTGGCCGCCGAGGAGCTCGGGCTCGCCACCTCGCCCTACCGTTTCGCCGACACCAGGGAGGAATTCCTGGCCGCCTGCGAGGCGATCGGCTTCCCCTGCGTGGTCAAGCCGGTCATGTCCTCGTCGGGCAAGGGCCAGAGCGTGGCCCGCGACGCCGCGTCGGCCGCCGCGTCCTGGGACTACGCCCAAAGCGCCGGCCGCGCCGGGGCCGGGCGGGTCATCGTCGAGGGCTTCGTCGCCTTCGACTACGAGATCACGCTTTTGACCGTCCGCCACGCCGGGGGGACGACTTACTGCGCGCCTATCGGCCACCGCCAGGAAAAGGGCGACTACCGCGAGTCCTGGCAGCCCCATCCCATGAGCGAGGCCGCCCTGGCCAAGGCGCAGGAGATGGCCGGGGCCGTGACCGCGGCCCTTGGCGGGCGCGGCATCTTCGGCGTGGAGCTTTTCGTCAAGGGCGACACGGTGCTTTTCTCCGAAGTCTCGCCCCGGCCCCACGACACGGGCATGGTGACGCTCATTTCCCAGGACCTGTCCGAATTCGCCCTGCACGTGCGCGCCATCCTGGGCCTGCCCGTGCCGGCCATCCGCAGCTACGGCCCGGCGGCCTCCCGGGTCGTCCTGGCCGAGGGCGATTCGACCGCCCCGCGCTACGTGATCGACCCGCGGGCCCTGGCCGAGCCGGATACGGCCCTGCGCCTTTTCGGCAAGCCCGAGGTGCACGGCACGCGGCGCATGGGCGTGGCCCTGGCCCTTGGCCGCGACGTGGAAGAGGCCAAGGAAAAAGCCATCCGCACCGCCTCCTTCGTGCGCGTGGAACTCTAAGCGGGCCGACGGTTGGACAAGCTCCTCTTCGGCATCTCCGGCCTGCCCAAGGGCGACGGCCGGAAGTTCGACTACGCCTCGGGCATCGCCTATCTGCGGAGGCTCGGCCTCGACGCCATGGAGCTGCCCTTCGTGCGCTCCGTCAACGTCACGGCCAAAAACCGCGACGCCATCGCGCGCGCCAAGGCGGAAAACGACTTCTATCTCTCCGCCCACGCCTCGTACTACATCAACCTCAACGCCGCGGAGCCGCAAAAGCGCGACGAGTCCCGCGCGCGCATCGTCAAGGCCGCCGAGGCGCTCGCGAGCGTCGGCGGGCGCAGCGTGGTCTTTCATCCGGGGTTTTATCTCGGTAATCCCAAGGAAGAGGCCTACCGCGTCATCGCCGACAACCTGCGCGCCCTGCCGCGCCTGGGCGTCGATTACCGCCTGGAGACCACGGGCAAGGGCACGCAGTTCGGCGACCTTGCCGAGCTCCTGCGCCTGTGCAAGGAAATCGACACCTGCAAGCCGTGCATCGATTTTTCCCACCTGCACGCCAGGGACAACGGCGCGCTGCGGACACAGGCCGATTTTTCGCGCATCCTGGACGAGATCGCCCGTGAGCTCGGGCCGCAGGCGCTTGACGACATGCACATCCACATAAGCGGCATCGCCTACGGCCCCAAGGGCGAACAGCACCACCTGCCGCTTCTCGAAAGCGATTTTAATTACAAGGCCTGCCTCACGGCCCTGCGCGAGCACGGCGTCAAAGGCTGCGTCATCTGCGAAGACCCGCAGCTCGAGCACGACGCCCTGTTGCTCAAAAACTACTACGAAGACCTGTAAGCGAGCGATCCCGCGCTCATTCGAGCGTGGCGGCGAGCGCCCCGGCCAGCTCCAGCAGTTCCGTCTTCTCCTCGAGCCCGTCCACGAACCGTTGCGGGATGCCCGAAAGCCCTGCCTGCGCGCCGACCAGCGCGCCGGTCAGGATCGTGCGCGCCTGGTTCTGGCCGCCGCCGTTGACGGCATGGAGCACCGCCGCCTCGAAGTCGTCGGGAAAGCGCGCGGCCAGGTAATAGGCCGCCGGCAACTGGTGGTAGATGGCGCAGGGCATGCCGTAGACCAGCGAAACCTTCCAGGCCGGCTCGATGCGGATGTCCGGATCGGCCGCCGCGCGCGCCATGTACGACGGGGATAACAGCGCGTCCGGCGAGGCGAAGCGTCCGGCGCGGGGCGGATCGGGATCGCCCGGACGGGGCGGTTGCAGGTTGTCCTGGGTCACCGCATGGAACGGCAGCTCGCCCGTGTGCGCCATGTGCATGAGCGTATCCGACAGGGCCGCGTCCAGCTTGTGTCCGGCGACGAGCATGCCGAGCACGACGCAGTAGGCTGTGGTCATGGACACGACCAGCGGGTCGGACTGGGTGATCACGGTGTTGTCGACCACGTGCGCGGCGAGCGCGGCAGGCGATTTCGCGTAGCGCACGGCGATGGCCAGGGCGCGTTCGATGGCCTCGGTGGTGTCGGCCGGGCCGCCGGTTTCTTCAAAGGATACATGTTGCTCGACGCGCCGCCGCCAGGCCTCGCGGATGGACTGGCTGGTGTAGCGGCCCGGGCCGCTTACGGGCGTGCCGTCGAGCAGCGGAAACAGGTCCTCGTCCAGGCGGCGGCAGAAATCCTGCCGGTCGTAGCCGCCCCGCGCGACCAGGGAGCGCATGGTGAGCGTGAGGATGAAACCGGCCTGGGAAAGCTGGCCGGCCTTGCAGCCGTCGTGGTAGCGGCCCGGTTGCGGATCGGTGTAGCCGCTGATCCAGTCGCCGTAGTCGCGGCGCAGCGCGTCCAGGTCGTAGTACCAGTGCGGCCCGAGCCCCAGCGCGTCGCCGATCAGCGCGCCCATGAGCGCGCCGCGCGCGCGGTCGCGGATGTCCTTGCCCGGCATGGCGGTCGCCTCCTGTCTGCTATGCGATCCCGCTTGATCCTCCCACACAAACGCCGTCATGGAAAGCACGCCCAGGCGAAACGAGTCGTGCACAGTCGTGCACGAGGCGGGCGCTGCCTATGGCAAGGTGCTCCCGCGCCGTCGTGCCCGGCTGCACGGAAAGCTGCACGACGGGCACGTCGGCCTGCTTGTTGGCATACGCGCGCCTAGTCGTCGCGTTTGGCGAAATCGCGCTGCGCGGCCCCGCAAGCCGGGCAGCGCCAGTCCCCGGGCAGCTTGTCGCCGGGTGTGCCGGGGCTGATGCCGGCCTTGGGATCGCCGCGCTTGGGATCGTAAGTGTAGCCGCAGCGCAGGCAGACGTAACGGTCGAGGGACATGGCGGCCTCCTTTTGAGCGAAGGGCTAGCGCCGTGGCGGGAACGGGTCAAGCGCGCAGGTGTTCCCGGCGCGGTTGGACAGGATGCCGGGTCGCCGGCTATGCCCGGGGGCCGTGCCGGAAAACGAATGGGACAGCGCCCTTGCGGCGAAGGAGCGGAATATGGATTTCAAGGTGTTGGCCGATCTGATCGAAAACGGGCTGCCCTTCCAGAAGATGCTCGGCATCCGCGTGGCGGCGGTGGAAGAGGGGCGTGTGCGGCTTTTCATTCCCTTTCGCGAGGACCTGATCGGCGATGCGCGCCGCCCGGCGATCCACGGCGGCGTCATTTCCACGCTGGCCGACGTCTGCGCCGGCTTCGCCGTCTGGACCCGCTGCGAGCTCAATGACCGCATCGCCACCATCGACCTGCGTGTGGACTACCTGCGCCCGGCCACGGCCCACGACCTCTACGCCGAGGCGACCGTGCGCCTGCTCGGCAACCGCGTGGGCAACGCCCAGGTCGTGCTGTGGTCCGACGGCAGCCCGGACGAGCACGTGGCCGAGGGCCGCGGCGTGTACAACATCCGCCGCGGCAGTTGACCGGGGACTCGCGCGTTACTCCGGCTGTGCGGCCGCTGCTTAAGCGGCGACAGCGCGGGAGCTGCGGGGTGCGCAACGGCGACGAGAACTGGCCCGGGGGGATGTGCGCAGACAAGTCCCGCTTGTGGTCCGGACAGGCGGCATAAAAACAGCGAAGCCGGTCATGCGACCGGCCCCGCTGCGTCACGAGAGCGGACTGTCGCGCGTTCTAGTCGCGCGTCCAGGACAGCACCTGGCAGGTCTTTTCCAGCACCGCGCGCAGTTCGCGTTCCCGTGTCTCGGGCAGGCCCTGGATGCGGATGGAGACGTCACGGCGCGTGGCGTCCGTGCGGTCGTAGGACGAGAGGATGCTGATGATGCGGGCCTCGTGGCCGCGCAGGGCGTCGAGCACGGGCTTGAGGCTTCCTTCGCTCGTGCCCAGGCGCAGGCCGATCTGGATGCCGTCCTGGTCGATGCCGGTGATGGAGACGAACAGGCGGAAGATGTCCGTGTCCGTGATGATGCCGACCACCTTGTTGTCCGCATCGACCACCGGCAGGCTGCCGATCTTGAGGTCGCGCATGACCAGCGCCGCCCGCTCCACGGTGTCGCCCGGGCGGATGCTGCGCGGGGACTTGGTCATGATGCCTTTGAGCTTCATCTCCGAGAGCAGGTAGGTCATCTCGTACATGTCGAGCGTGGTCGCCCCCGAGGGCGAGGCGGCCTTGAGGTCGCGCTCGGACACGATGCCGACGAGCCTGCCTTCCCTGTCCACCACGGGCAGGCGGCGGATCTTGCGTTCGCGCAGCATCCGGCCGGCCTTGATCATGGACATGTCCTCGGTCGCGGTGACGACGTTTCGCGACATCCAATCCCCGACGAGCATGCTGTGGCTCCTTGCGCTAAAGGTGGGGCGGACCGGGCCGCATCCGCGCGGTCCGCCATGGGTTGCCGGCCTTCGGCCTCAGATGCCGAGGTAGGCCGACTTGATGTGCGGGTTTTCGAGCAGCTGCGCCGCTTCGCCGGCCAGGGCCACGCGGCCGTGCTCCAGCACGTAGCCCCGGTCGGACAGGCGCAGGGAATGGTTCACGTCCTGTTCGACCAGAAGCACCGTGGTGCCGGTGTCGGCGATCTTGCGCAGGGTATCGAAAATGGATTTGACCAGGATCGGCGCGAGCCCGAGCGACGGCTCGTCGAGCATGAGCAGGCCGGGCAGCGCCATGAGTCCCCGGCCGATGGCCACCATCTGCTGCTCGCCGCCGGAAAGCGTCATGGCCATCTGGCCTTCGCGCTCGAGCAGGCGCGGCAGGAGCGCATGCACCTGGCGCAGGGTGTTGCCCCGCTCCTTGTAGGCCCGGGGGGTGTACGCGCCGATCAGGAGGTTCTCGGCCACGGTCATGAGCGAGAAGAGCCGCCGGCCCTCGGGCACGTGCACGATGCCGCGCTCGACGATGCGCTCGGGCGGCAGGTTGTGGATGGGCTCGCCCCTGAAGAAGATGGAGCCCGCGCTCGGGGCCATGAGCCCGGAGATGGTCTTGAGCAGGGTGGACTTGCCCGCGCCGTTGCCGCCGATGATGCTCACGACCTCGCCTTCTTCCACGGTCAGCGACAGGTCGTTGATGACCTGGACGTCGCCGTAGGCCACGTCGATGTGTTCCACGCTAAGCAGCGTCATAGTCCCCCCAAGGTAGGCCTTGATGACGTTTTCGTCCTTGGTCACGGCCTCGGGCGTGCCCTCGGCGATCTTCTGGCCGAAGTGGATGACCGCCACGCGGTCGGACAGGGCCATGACCGCGCGCATGATGTGCTCGATGACGAAGACCGTGACGCCGCGGTCGCGCAGGCCCTTGATGACGGCGATCATGTCGTCCACTTCCGTGGGGCGCAGCCCGGCCATGACCTCGTCGAGGAGCAGCAGTTCGGGGCCGGTGGCCAGGGCCTTGCCGATCTCCAGGCGCTTGCGGTCGGCGATGGTGAGGCTGCCGGCCAGGCGGTCGCGCAGGCTGTCCAGGCCGAGCACGGCCATGACCTCCTCGGCCCGCTCCCTGGCCTTGGCCGTGGAATTGGTGTGGAGGAACGCGCCGACCATGACATTATATAAGACGGTCTTGCTGGCGAAGGGTTTGACGATCTGGAAGGTGCGGGCCAGGCCCAGCTTGCACAGGTTCCAGGGCTTGCGGCCGTTTATCACCTCGCCCTTGAAGCGGATGACGCCGTCGGAGGGCGGGTAGACGCCGGCCACGAGGTTGAACACCGTGGACTTGCCCGCGCCGTTCGGGCCGATAAGCGCCATGATCTCGCCCTTGGCGATGTGCAGGTCCAGGGCGCTGACGGCGGTGAGGCCGCCGAAGTGCTTGGTCAGGGCCGTGATTTCGAGGATGTTGGCGCTCATGCGGCGGCTCCCTTGGCGTTTGGCGCGCGCGTGATCTTGCGGGCCAGCTTGTCGTAGGCCGCGGCCAGGGGGGCGGTGAGCCCCTGCGGCTTGTAGAGCATGACCAGGATGAGGATGAGGCCGAAGATGACGAGATGCAGGCCGGGCAGCATGTCGCTTAGGTAGATGCGGGTGAATTCGTTAAGCGGCCGCAGCACCAGCGCGCCGATGACCGGGCCGGCGATGGTGCCCCGGCCGCCGATCAGCGCGATGAACGCGATCTCGAAGGAGAGGTCGAGGCCCATGAGGCCCTTGGGATAGAAGTAGAGCATGAGCTGGGCGTAGAACGTGCCGGCCAGCGCCGTGAAGAAGCAGGACAGGGCCATGGCCAGCAGCTTGCAGTTGGCGACGTTGACGCCGAGCGCCGTCGCGGCCTCGGGCTCCTCGCCGCCGGCGGCCAGGTAGTAGCCGATCTTGGAGCGGGAGATGAACCAGGTCAGCGCCAGCACGAGGATCAGCAGCGTCAGGATGATGTAGTAGTACGGCAGCTTGGACATGAACTGGTAGTGCCAGAACGAGGGCTCCTTGAGTGGAATGAGCAGGCCGCGGGGGCCGTTGATCTTAAGCGGCCCGAGGGAGTCGATGTTTTCCACCATGACCCGGATGCCTTCGGCGAAGGCGATGGTGCACAGGCAGAAGTAGGCCCCGCGCAGGCGGAAGGTGGGCAGCCCGATGATGACGCCGACCAGGGCGGCGAGCAGTCCGCCGACCAGCATGCCGATCCAGGGCGAGACGCCGTACTGGAGGGTGAGGATGGTCGAGGTGTAGGCCCCGATGCCGACGAAAACCGAGTGCCCCAAGGGCAGCACGCCGGCGAAGCCGCCGACCAGGTTCCACGAGGTGGTCAGGTAGGCGTAGAAAAAGAGCAGGATGAGGATTTGCAGGTAGGTGGGGGATGTCACCACCAGGGGCAGCCCGAAGGCGATCAGGGCGGCCAGGCCGAGCAGCGAGGTGTCGAGTTGTTTTCGGCTCACGGTTGCGCCTCCTACCAGTCCTGTTTGTTGCCGAAAAAACCCGAGGGTTTCACGAACAAGATGATGAGAAAAATCGCGTAGATGATGGCTTCGGTCCAGGTCGAGGCCATGAACTGCGAAAAGACGGATTCGATCAGGCCGATGACCAGACCGCCGAGAAGCGCGCCGGGAATGCTGCCAAGGCCCCCGAGCACCACGATGATGAACGCCCGGATGTCGAAGACCACGCCCACGGACGGGTAGACATAGTAAAAGGGAATCAGCACGCAGCCGGCGATGCCGGCGATGGCGGTGCCGAGGCCGAAGGCGATATTGTAGACCTTGTACTGGTCGATGCCCATGAGGTTGGCGGCCTCGCGGTCCAGGGCCGTGGCCCGCAGTGCCATGCCGATCTTGGTCTTGCGCATGAAAAGGGCCAGCCCGATCGTGGCCAGCACGGCGATCACGAAGCCGGAAAATTTGGGGATGGAAAGGATGTACGGGCCAAGCGCCATGGACTTGTTGGAGATGGCCGTGCGCACGGTGCGGTACTCGGCGCCGAAGAGCATGAGCGAGAGGTTGTCGAGGACGTACCAGACGCCGGTGGTCACGATGATGACCGTCGCCGGCTCGCGGGTCTGCCGTTCGGCCTTGAACACGGGTTTGATCACCACATCCTGGAGATAGTAGCCGAAGACATAGAGGACGGGGGGAACGATCAGTAGGGCCAGATACGGGTGGATGCCCGTCAATTTGATCAGCCAGTAGGCGCTGAACATGCCGACCATGAGCAGGGAGCCGTGCGCGAAGTTGATCACCTTCATCACCCCGAAGATCAGGGTGAGGCCCAAGGCGGTCAGCCCGTACATGGAGCCCATCATGATGCCGTTGAGTGTCGCCTGAATCACCGCGGTCATGAGGCCAACTCCAGGACGTTTGCCCCGGGCGGCCAGCCAGGCCGCCCGGGGCGTTTATGGGGAAGCGTTCGGGTTACTTGTTGGCCGGAAAGACCGGGGTGTAGCCGGCGCGGCGGGCGGACTTGGGCCACACGGTCACGCGCTGGGGCTTGCCGTCGATCTTGGCCACCTGCACGATGACGATGCCGGCGTTCTTGTTCTGGCCGTCCTTGTCGAATTCCACGCCGTCGTAGGAGACGATCATGGCCGGGCCGGTGCTCAGCTTGGTCGAAGCCAGGGCTTCGCGGACCTTGGCCGGGTCGGTGGAGGCGGCGCGCTCCAGGGCGTCGGCGATGACGTACATGGAGGCGTAGGCGTCCACGGATTCGCCGGTCAGGTCGTAGCCGTACTTCTTCTTGAACTTGGCGTTGGTTTCCTTGGCGCCGGGCTTGTTGACGTCGGTGTTCCACTCGACCTCGTCGAAGATGCCGTAGGCGGTGTCGCCGGTGTTCTCCAGGAACTTGGGATCGGCGTGCCCGCCGCCGCTGGCCAGCACGACTTTCGGCTTGACCTGCATTTCGGCCATGGTGTTGGTCAAAAGGATGGCGTCGGCGGCGTTGGAGACGAGCATGACGATGTCGGGGTTGGCGGATTTGAGCTTGGTCACGACCGGGGTCAGGTCCGTGGCGGTGCTGGGATAGGGCTCGTCGAGAACGACCTCGTAGCCGTCCTTTTTCGCCAGTTCGCGCCACTTCTCGGCAAAGCCCGTGCCCCAGTCGCCGTTTTCGAAGACGAAGGCGATGGTCTTGAGCTTGGTGCCGGTTTCCTCCTGCATGTCCTTGAGGAAGCGGAACTGGTCGCGCACCCACCAGGAGTCCTTGGCGGCCACGCGGAAGACGTTCTTGAAGCCGCGCTCGGTGATGGTGTCGCGCACGGCGACCGGCACCACGAACGGGATGCCGTAGCGCTCGGCCACTTGCGTCGCCGGGTAGGTCACGGCGGAGTTCCAGCAGCCGGTCATGAGGTTGACCTTTTCGGTGTTGATGAGCCGTTCGGTCTCGGTCACGCCGACGGTGGGGTCGGACTTGCTGTCGGCATAGACGAGTTCGAGCTTGGCCCCGCCAAGGGACTTGATGCCGCCGGCGGCGTTGATCTCTTCCACGGCCATTTCCCGGGCCTGTTTGCCCTGGACGCCGACCGAGGCCGATGGGCCGGAAAGCGGTTCGACATTGCCGATCTTGACTGCCTTGTCGGCGGCCAGCACCGGCGAGGCGGCGAGGACCAGGCCCAGCGCCGCGGCCAGGCAGCACGTCAGCAGCGATCCCTTGTCATGCGATTTCATGGCTTTCCCCTTGGTTGACGGTTGCTGTCGGTCGGGCCAACGCCTATTTGCCGAGGTTTTTGGACACCTCGCGAATGCCGCGTTCCATGATGTCCAGGCCGCGCGAAAGCTGCTCGTCGGAGATGACCAGCGGCATGAGCACGCGGATGCAGTTGCCGAAGTTGCCGCAGGACAGCACGAGCAGGCCGTGGTCCTGGCAGTACTTGACCACGCCCTTGGCCGCTTCGGGACAGGGGGTCTTGGTCGTGCGGTCGGAAACGAACTCCAGGGCGCGCATGGCGCCGAGGCCGCGCGCGTCGCCGATCAGCGGGAATGCGTCCTTCCAGGCGTCGAACCGGGCTTTGAGGGTGTCGCCCAGGCGCACGGCCGCGTCGAGGAGGCCGTCCTGCTCGAAGGCGTCCATGACGGCGATGCCGGCGCGGCAGGCCAGGGGGTTGCCGCCGTAGGTGCCGCCGATGCCGCCGACGTGGACGGAATCCATGATCTCCGCCTTGCCGATGACGCCGGCGAGCGGCAGGCCGCCGCCCATGCTCTTGGCCACGCTCATGAGGTCGGGCTCGATGCCGAAGTGCTCCATGGCGAACATCTTGGAGGTGCGGCCGAAGCCGGACTGGACCTCGTCGGCGACGAAGACGATGCCGAACTCCTCGCAGAGGGCCTTGAGCTTGGCGAAGAATTCCACCGGCGGCACGACGAAGCCGCCTTCGCCCTGGACGGGCTCGGCCACGATGCAGGCGATCTGTTCGGCGGCGGCGGTGCCGATAAAAAATTCGCGCATCTTGTCCGCGCAGGCCGCGCCGCAGTCCGGGTAGGACAGCCCCAGCGGGCAGCGGTAGCAGTAGGCGTAGTAGGGGTACTGGTAGACTTCCGGGGCCATGGGGCCGAACGCGAACTTGTAGGGCTTGACCTTGCTGGTCATGGTCATGGCCAGGAGCGTGCGGCCATGGAAGGAGTTCTTCATGGACACGACGCCGGCGCGGCCGGTGTGGCAGCGGGCGATCTTGACCGTGTTCTCCACGGCTTCGGAACCGCTGTTGACGAAAAGCGCCTTTTTCGGCGTGGGGCCGGCGGCGGCCTCGCAGACGCGCCTCGCCAGTTCCACGTAAGGCTCGTACATCGTGATCATGGAGCAGGTGTGGAGGTACTTGTCGGCCTGGTCCTTGACGGCGGCCACGACGCGCGGGTGGCAGTGACCGACGTTGAGCACGCCGATGCCGCCGACGAAATCGATGAATTCGCGGCCGGCGACGTCCCGCAGCAAGGCGCCCTGGGCGGATTCGACGAAAAAGGGCGTGGCGTTGGGATGGCCCTTGGGAACATAGCGTTCACGCAACGCTTGCAGTTGGCTCGCCTTGTCAGTGGTGTTCACGGAGCTTCCTCGAAGTTGGCGGTTGTGGGCGAAAGCGCCTGAATCCGACGGTGACTGAAACGTTAACCAGATTATTGAGCAAAAACTACGCCAAAGGACTATTCTCAATAATATTTGTAAAATCAATAAGTTATAAAATTCACATTGTGCGTGCTTTTCGAAAGCGATTCGTTTTTGAATCAGCAAATTTGTTAAAATACTGAGAATCAAGTCTGCTGTGGGTGATTTATTTTTGAATCAAAAAAGAGCCCCCAAGGGCTCCCCCAGGCCGCACGTTGCGGGCGAAACGCGAACGCTTCCGCTGCATGCGGAAAAAATCCCGTGATAAACAAATGTTGAAAGGAAGGATGCAAGGAAGGAGAGGAAAAAACAGTCCGACGGCGGTGTGCCGACGGGCCATGATTGATTCAAAAGTGAATCAATCCCGGGTCAGGGCATACCGTTTGAGCTTGCGGACCACGGTCGCCTGGCTCACGCCAAGATAGGCCGCCATCTCCCGCGTGGTGCGGCAGGCGGCCATGGCCTCGCGCAGCCGGCGCTGGCTGGCCTGGTCCGTGGATTCGGCCAGGGTGCGCGGCGCGCCGCCGGACGCCTCGCCGCCCGTCTCCCCGGCCAGGGCCTCCTCCAGGGCGTCGGTCAGGTCGTCGTCCTCGCTCATGACGAAGGCTTTCTGGATCAGGCTCACGAGTTCCCGCACGTTGCCCGGAAAGTCGTGGGCCTCGAGCAGGCGCATGGCCCGGGGGGAAAGCCGCTTGGCCTTGCCGTGGCGGGCGTTTTGCTGGGCCAGGTAGAACTCGGCCAGGCCGAAGATGTCGTCGCGGCGCTCGCGCAGCGGCAGGATGCGCACGAGAAACGTGTTGAGCCGGTAGTAGAGGTCCTTGCGGAAAAGCCGCCGCTCCACCAGATCCTCCATGTCGCAGTTGGTGGCCGCGACCACGCGGCATTCCACCTGGCGCGACACGCTCCCGCCCAGGCGGCGCAGTTCGTGGTCGTCGAGGTACTTGAGCAGCTTGGCCTGGGCCGCGAGCGGGATGTCGCCCACCTCGTCGAGGAAGAGCGTGCCGCCCATGGCCAGTTCGATCAGTCCCGCCTTGCCGCTCTCCCGCGCGCCGGTGAACGCCCCCTTCTCGTAGCCGAACAGCTCCGCCTCGAAGAGGTTTTCCGGCACCGCCGGGCAGTTGATCTGGATGAAGGGCTTTTCCACGCGCGGGCTCACCCGGTGCAGGAACTTGGCGAGCAGGCCCTTGCCCGTGCCGGATTCGCCGAGCAGCAGGATGCGCGAGACGTCCATCTGCGCGAGCTTCAGCAGCGTGCGCAGCGTGCGCTGCATCTGCGGGCTCCGCGCCACGATGTCCTTTTGCGACAGTTCGAAAAGCGACAGTTCGGCCAGTTCGCTGCGGTAGCGCTCCTCCACCTTGCGCGCGTGTTGCAGGCCCTCGCGCAGGTTGTTGAGCTCGGTCACGTCGCGCTCGTTGACCACGACCATGGCGATGCCGCCGCCCGGGTCGGGCACGGGCGAGGCCGTGACCAGCAGTTGCTTGCCCGTGCGCGTGATGTGCTGGATCATGCTGGCCTGCTTTTTCGTCGCCAGCACTTCCAGGGTGGCCGAGCGGTCCACCATGCCGTCGGCCACGATGCAGGCCACGTCCTTGCCCACGTAGTCCGCGGCCTCGATGGAGTTGAGCCGCTCCGAGGCGGCGTTGATCTCCAGGATCACGCCCTCTCCCGAACAGATCCAGATGCCGTCGGACACGGAATCGAGGATCGTGCGCAGCCGCGCGCCCACGAGTTCGCCGCAGCCTTCGCCGCCCTGGGCGCACAGCAGCGTCGCCCCGACCGTGCGCCCTTCGCGCACGATGGGCGTGACCCGGGCCCCGAGCGC
>DQED01000341.1:11191-11682 GCA_003525525.1 Desulfovibrio sp. | reverse complement strand
GCCCGCGCCGCGGCGCATTGATTCCCGGTATATGAAAAGCCCCGACAGCCGTTTGGGCCGTCGGGGCGGGAATGCCGCGTTTCGGGGCGCGGGCGTCGCGGACGTTTTTCGGGAAACGTCGCGGCGTCGCGGTCCGTCAGGGCGTCGTGGCCGCGGGCGGTTCCGGCGCGGCGAGGCGCACGAAGGTCAGTTCGTGCTTNNAAGTGCAGCAGCCGGCTGCCGGGGATGTCCCGGAACTTCCCCAGCAGCCGGAAGTCCGTTTCGCCCTGCAGTTTGACCGTCAGCACGTAGTTGCGGCACTCCCCGAGCGTCAGCCAGCGCGAAAGCCACTCGTAGAGCCGGTCGGGATAGCAGATCACGTCGGAAAAAAGCCAGTCCGCGGCCCCCACGTGGCGCGGGTCCAGGCCGAAGGCGCTGCCCTGGCACCAGGACACCAGGGGATGCCCGGCGACGTTTTGGGCGAGCGGCGCCTTGTCGATGCAAAAGACCCG
>DQED01000341.1:0-11185 GCA_003525525.1 Desulfovibrio sp. | reverse complement strand
GGGCTGCCGCCCATGTCCAGGCACAGCTCCCCGGGCCTGGGCGCTTGCCCCAGCCGCGTGAAAAGCTCCCACAACTTGAGGTAGGCCCGGCTCGGCGGGCCTTCCTTGTCTTCCGCGAAGCGGTAGCTGCCGTCCGGCACGGGTTCGGACGTCGTCGGCGAGGCGAGCAGCAGGTTCTCGTCCCAGAGCGTGAAGGCCCCAAGCGGCGACGTGGGCAGGGGCTGGCCGAAGGGCAGCGGCTTGGCCGACACCCTGGGCAGCTTTTCCGCGACGAGCGCCGCCCGGCGGAAATGCCCCGTGGGCACGAGGGACCAGTTGCGCTGGACGGCGGTGAGCGCCTTGGCGGCCTGGCCGATGGACGTCGCCTGGATGAACTCCGGCGCGGTCCAGACGTTGGCCGCGAAGGCGGCCTGGCGCGGCGGCCCGTCGGCGACGACCAGCGGGTCGCGCACGGCCGTGACGGCGTCGCCGAGTTCGGCGGCGAGTTCGGCCACAAGGCCTGGGGCGGCATGATAGACGGTAAAGGGCATNNTTCCGGGCGGCAAGGGTTCGGGAAAAGGGATGAAAATCGCCTAGGCGGCCGTGTCCCGCATGGGCAGGTATTCGAGGCCGAGCAGGCTCACGTCGTCGCGCGGGTGGGCGTCGCCGAGAAAGGCCGCGGCGTCCTGGCGCAGCCCGGCCAGGATGTCGGCCACGGGACTGCGCTCCAGCCGGCCGACGGTCTCGAGGATGCGCTCCTCGCCGAAAAACGCGCCGTCCGCGGCTTGCGTATCGGCCAGGCCGTCGCTTGTGACGAGGAGCTTGTCCCCGGGCTCCATGACCAGCATGCCGGCGCAGAACGGCTGGAATCCCGACAGGCCGATGATGGTGCCGCGGCAGGGCAGGGGGGTTACGGTCCCTCCTGCGGCCAGATGCAGCGGCGGCGGGTGGCCGGCGTTGCAGTAGCGCGCCTTGCCCGTGCGCGTATCCAGGGTCATGTAGAACATGGTGAAGAACTTCGAGAATTTCTCAAAGGGGAATTCCTCGTCCAGGCGGGCGAGGACGGTGTGGGGCGGGACCACGTCGATGGACCCGGCAGAACGGTCGATCAGCGTCGCGCGCTGGTAGTGCATGAAGTTGTNNGCGACCAGGGACGAGGCCACGCCGTGGCCGGACACGTCGAGCATATAGAGCCCCACGTGGTGCGGCCCGAGCGGAAAGAGGTTGAAGATGTCGCCGCCGATGGATTCGCAGGGCATGAATTCCCAGGCGAAGCGCAGCCGCTCGGACATGGACAGGCGCTTGGGCAGGAGGCTGCGCTGGATTTCGGCCGCCGCCTCCAGGTCTTTCATATGGCGGCTCTGCTTCCTGAGCAGGTCCTCCTTCTGCTTGGCGAAAAGGGTGACGTCCTCGATGTTGCAGATGAGCTCGCCGCCGGGCATGCAGGAAAAATGGATCTGGCAGATGCGGCGCAGGCCGTTTCTGTCGGCGAAAGGGTAGAGCCGCCGCCAGACGTGGCCCGGAGCCGGGCGCAAGGCCACGATGTCGGCGATGTCCGCGCGGTCGGCCGCTTCGGGAAAGGTCGTGTCCAGCCAGCGGTCCACGGTGGTGTAGGCGGAAAGCGGCAGGCCGAAGACGCGCTCCATGCCGGGCGAGACGAAGCCGAACCGGCCGTCCGGGTTCACCACGGCGATGCCGTCGTGGGAGTATTCCAGGATGGCGGCGATGCGGTCCTTTTCCTCCCGGATCTCCCGTTCGCGGGCCTTGCGGGCGTCGATGGCCTGCTTGAGGCGCAGGGCCGAGGCGACGCGGGCCATGAATTCCGCGCGCCTGGGGGGCTTTTGGATATAGTCCATGGCGCCGGCGGTGAAGGCCTCGGAGAGGTTTTCCTCGTCGTCGCTGACGGTGATCATGATGACCGGGATGTCCGCCAGGCGGGCGTCGGCCTTGAGCCGACGCGTGCCGTCCAGCCCGCCGAGGCCGGGCATGATGCAGTCCATGAGCGCGAGGTCGGGCAGGCGCGCGCCGGGCTTTCCCAGGGCGTCGAGAAACGCTTCGGCCGAGGCGAAGGTCGCGACGTCGGCGTAGCCCGCGGCGTGCAGCAGGCCTGCCAGGTACGTGCGAAAGCTGTCGGAATCGTCGATGACGGCGATGCGCATGGCGCGGATCAGGTGGTCGACTGCGCGGCGTCGGGACGTGCCAGGGAAAGGTAGTCCGTCAGGCGCAGCGTCTCGAAGAGTTTGCGGATGGGCGGGGCGGGATTGCGCACGCAAAACTGCTTGTCCCGTTCCTGGCACAGCCGGCGCAGGCCGATCAGGAACCCCACGCCCGAACTGTCCATGAACGTGACGTCCGTCAGGTCGAGGCTGACGGCCGGGCCGGCGTATTTCTCGACGAGCCGGGTGACTTCGCTTTTGCGTTCGAGCACCATGTCCATGACGATTTCGCCGGAAAGGGCGATGGTCAGTTCCTGATCCGTGGCCGTAAGCGAAAGCCGTTGCATGGGCGTCTCCCCCCGCCGGGGCCGTAGCTGGGCGTTTTCCGCCGTCTGCCGCCCGGAGGTCGGCCGTGCGGCGGAATCCGGCGTGTCGCGTACGGCGGATGTCGGGCAGAAAGGAACCTATGGCAATCATCAGGCCAAGGCAAGGCCCGGGCGGTCAATCCGCGGGGCCCGGTTCGCCTTGCGCGCACTGCGCCGCGGCCAGGCGGCCGACTTCGGCCACGGCGTCGTCCACGGCCCGGGTCCAGGCGTTGCCGAAGCTGATGCGCACGAAACCGTTGAACTGGTCGCAACTGGAAAAGATGTTGCCCGGCGCGAGGCCGATGCCCTTGGCCTTGGCCTCGTAGAACAGGCGGATGGAATCCGCGGGAGGCGGCAACTGCACCCAGAGCACCGTGCCGCCGCTCGGGTGGCTGACGCGCGTGCCTGCGGGGAAGTGCGCGAGGACGCGCTGCTCCATCATCCGGCTTTGCCGTTCGAGCACGGCGCGCACCTTGCGGATGTGGCGCTCGAAGCTGCCCTGGGCGAGGTATTCGGCCACGGCCATCTGCGTCGGCGTGGCGCAGCAGACGTTGGTCGTGGCCTTGATCTCGAAGGCCTTGGCCGCGTGGCGCCCGGGAAGCAGGTAGCCCACGCGGAATCCCGGGGCCAGGGTCTTGGAGAACGAGGAGCAGTGCAGCACGTGGCCGCCCGTGTCGTAGGAGGCGATGCAGCGCGGGCGGCCGCCCTCGAAATGGAGGTCGCCGTAAACGTCGTCCTCGATCAGCGGGACGTCGCGCGCGGCGAGCATGGCCGCCATTTCCGCCTTGGCCGCGTCGGGGATGCGCGCGCCGTCGGGGTTGTTGAAGTTGGGGGTGAGGATGACCGCGGCGATGCTGAAGCGGTCGAGCGCCGCGGCGAGATCCTCCGGGCGCACGCCGTCGCCGGGGTGGGAAGGCAGCTCCACGGCGCGCAGGCCGAAGTTTTCGAGCAGTTGCAGGAAACAGTAGTACGACGGCGCGGCGATGGCCACGTTGTCGCCGGGCCGCGTGACGCTGCGCAGCGCGATATAGAGCGCCTCCATGGCCCCGGCCGTGACCATGACGTCCTCGGGACCGGCCTCGATGCCGGCCTCGCCCAGCCGCCAGGCGATCTGGCGGCGCAGGGCCAGGTTGCCGCGCACGCTTTCGTAGCTGACGACCTCCCGGGCGCTTCCGGCGGCGGCCTTGGCCAGGAGGCGGGACAGCTGCTTGGTCGGCAGGAAGGCCTCGTCGGTGAGCGCGACGCCGAGCGGCACGATGTCGCGCCGGCCCATGCCGTCGAGGACTTCGCGTATCAGCGCGCCCCGGTTGACGGTCGTGGGCGGCTTGGCCGGTTGGCCCTGCGGGCGGGGCGCGGGCGTGCGCGCCCCCGGGCTCTCGCGCACGAAAAAGCCCGATTTGGGCCTGGCTTCCACCACGCCCCGGCGCTCGAGCTCCATGTAGGCCTGGTTGACCGTGGACACGCTGACGCCGAGGCGCGCGCCAAGGGCCCGCAGCGACGGGATGCGCTCGCCCGGGCGCAGGCTTCCGGTCTCGATCAGGGACAGGACGTGCTTTTCCACGCTCACGTAGCGGAACACGCCCTGGTCGTTTTCGGGCAGGATCATGGCCGGGTCTCCGGGCAATCTGTTATGCTCATTTTTTTTGCAAACTGTGACTGTCATGGTAACAGGGAATCTGGTCCAAGGGAAGCGCGCCGCGGGACGGACCCGGGGCCGAACCCGAGGAGGATGCCATGTTCACGGATCGCATCAAGGAAGACAGGGCGTTTGCGGCGGCAAAACCCGGATTGCTGGACGTCTGGCTGTCCGGCTGGCGCGACAGCCGTTTCGCGCGCATCGTGGCCGAGGCCGGGCAGCGGCTTCTTTCCCCCGGCAAAAGCCTGACCGTGCGCCTGTCTCAGGGGAAATACCTGAGCCTTTCCGGCACCCGCTATTGCCGGGTGGAATGCCGGCGCGGCGCGATCTGGGTGACGGCCACGGGCGACGGCCGGGATCGCGTGCTCACCCCGGGGCAGCGCGTGACGCTCACGCACGGGGGCAAGGTGCTCATCTCGGGCCGGGGCGAATCGTCCGAGGCCGCCGTGCGTTGGGATTAGCCGCCGGGCGCGTCTGCTCCCGCGAAGCGGCGCCGTCCGGCCCTTCCCCGCCTCCGCGGGGGAGGGGGCGTCGCGGCCGTGAGGCCGGTCGGACTCCGATCCGCTTTTTTCCCGCATGTCCATGGCAGCGAGGCCATGCCTGCGATCGCCGCCGGAGCCGAGGAACCCTGCGGGGAATCCTCGGTTTCGCGGCCGCCGCTATTTTTTTGGTCATTTCTTGAATTGGATAAAAGTCAAAGTAATTGTGTTGTAAACGTTGTCGCCGGGCGGTATCCGAAGCCTAGACGGCGTAGGGAATGCGCCTTTCGTGTGCGGCGAAACGGCGAACGTCCTTCTTCGCGAGGAGAGGGGGAAGTGGCTGCGCCGTCTTTGGCCGGGGATGGGATGTCGTAACGCGACGTGGGGCGGCTTCCCGCCGAAGAACCAACGGAGTGCGCCATGTTCAGCAATCGAGGCATCGCTTTCAAGCTCGGGGCCGGTTTCGGGCTGTGCATCCTGTTCACCTTGATCGTCTCCGGCGTCTACCGGATCGGCCTTGGCGGCATCATGGCCCGGATGGAACTCGAGGGCAAAGCCCAGGCTCTGGCCGAAGACCTGGCCGCCGCCAGGCTCGACATGAGCCGCTACGCCCAGGGCAGCGACCGGAAGGACCTGGACGCCGTACGCGGCCGGCTCAAGGAGCTTGCCGGGAAAGGCAAGACGTTGCGGGAATTGTTGCGTGATCCCGGGCAACTGGGTCTGCTCGGCAAGCTCCTGTCCGCACTCGACGCCTATGAAAAGACGGTCGAGGAATTCCATCAGGCCGTCGTCGCCCGGCAAAGCGCGGTCAAGACCTTTGCCGCAAGCGGCGAAGCGGTGCAGCAGCAGCTGACGCGGCTGCGCGCCGAAGCCGAAGCCGCTTTCGAAACGGCTCTCGGCGGCAAGGACGCGGCCCTGGCGGAGCGCACGGCCAAAAACGGCTTCGCCGCCGGCGCACTCGTGGAAGTCTTCCTGGCCGTGCGCCAGCAGATGACCATGTTTGCCTGGACCGGGCAGAAGGAAGGCGTGGAAAAGGCCCTGGCGGGTCTCGAGAATTTCCAGAAGCGCCGGAACGCCCTGCGCGGGGCCCTGACCCGGCAGGAAAACCGGGGCCTGCTCGACGAGGTCGCGGAAAAGGCCGGCGTCTACCGCCAGACCGTGGACGCGTTCGTACGCGCCAGCGACGTCCTGGCCGCGGCGACCGCGGCCATGGGCGACAGCGGCCGGCGCGTCAACGAGCTGACCGAGGAGATCATCGCTTCCCTGAACGCCGCCCGGGAGCAGGCGGCGCGCTCCGTCAACCTGATTTCCCTGTGCGTTTCGGCCGCGGCCCTGTTTGTGGGTCTTTTCTGCGCCGTGGGCATCACCCGGGGCATCCGGGGCGGCGTGGCCTCGGCCATCGGCGTGGCCGAGGCCGTGGCCGCGGGCGACGTGTCGCACGACGTGGTCGTGGACCGCAGCGACGAGATCGGCAAGCTGCTCGCCGCCATGGGACAGATGATCGCGGCCGAGCGCATGGCCGCGGACGCGGCCGCAAGGCTGGCCCAGGGCGATCTCACCGTCAGCATCGCGCCGCGTTCGGACAAGGACGCGCTGCTTTTGTCCATGACTGCCATGGTGGACAAGCTGCGCGAAGTGGTGGGCGAGGTCCAGTCCGGGGCCGAGACCGTGGCCTCGGGCAGCGAGGAGATGAGCGCCTCCTCGGAATCGCTCTCCCAGGGCGCGTCGGCGCAAGCCTCGGCCGTGGAGGAGTCCTCCTCGGCCATGGAGGAGATGGTGTCGAGCATCAACCAGAACGCGGACAACGCCCGCCAGACCGAGGCCATGGCGGTCAAGGCCGCGGCCGACGCCCGCGAATCCGGCTCGGCCGTCACCCAGACCGTGGCCGCCATGCTGGAGATCGCCGGCAAGATTTCCATCGTCGAGGAGATCGCCCGCCAGACCGACCTGCTGGCCCTCAATGCCGCCGTGGAGGCGGCCCGGGCCGGCGAGCACGGCCGGGGATTCGCCGTGGTCGCGTCGGAGGTGCGCAAGCTCGCCGAGCGAAGCCAGGCCGCGGCTTCGGAGATCACCGGCATTTCGCGCAACAGCACGCAGGTGGCCCAGCGCGCCGGGGAGCTTCTGTCCAAGCTCGTGCCCGACATCCAGCGCACCGCCGACCTCATCCAGGAAATCAGCGCCTCGAGCCGGGAGCAGAGCCAGGGCGCGACCCAGGTCAACAGCGCCCTGCAGCAGCTCGACCTCGTCATCCAGCAAAACGCCTCGGCCTCCGAGGAACTGGCGTCGACCGCCGAGGAACTCTCGGCCCAGGCGGAACAGTTGCAGGCCAGCGTGAGCTTTTTCCAGATGCCCGGCATCCGGCTCGAGGAGGCGCCTTCGCGTAACACCGCGACGCCCTCCAAGTCCGCCCCGTCCCGCAAGTCCGCGTCCCGTCCCGGCCTGCCCGGCGGCAACGGTAGCGGCGCGCCGGGACGGAAGGTTCCGCCGGCGGTCGTACGGGCCGCGGCATTCGAACGTATCTGAGGCGACGCATCCGCGGCGGCCCGACGCTTCGGGCCGCCGCGGCGTTTTGACGCATTCGTCGCCGGGGCGAGTTGCCCGGGGCCGGGGAAGCTGTTAACGCTTGCCAGCCAAGGAGACGCCCAATATGGAAGCCGCCTGCGAAACCCCTGCCGTGGACACGACCATACCGGTGCTCGGGCCGGCCAAGATCCCTTCGCCGCTGCCGTACTGCCGCTTCGACGACGAGGCCAAGGCACGCCTGGAGCTCGACTCCGGGGAATTCGGCGAGGGCACGGGGCCATGCCTCGCCACGTTCGAGGCGGCCGGGCCCCGCAGCCGCATCTATTACGATTCCTCCAAGGTCAAGGCGGCCATCGTCACCTGCGGCGGCCTGTGCCCGGGCCTAAACGACGTCATCCGGGCCATTGTCATGGAGGCCCATCACAACTACCACGTGGCCGGCGTGCTCGGCATCCGCTTCGGCCTGCAGGGCTTCATCGAGTCCTACGGCCACGCGCCGGTGGAACTGACCCCGGAAAACGTCTCGGACATCCACCAGTTCGGCGGCACGGTGCTCGGCTCCAGCCGCGGCCCGCAAAAGCCCGAGGACATTGCCGACGCCCTGGAGCGTCTCAATGTCGCCATGCTCTTCGTCATCGGCGGCGACGGCACCATGAAGGCCGCCCGCCGCATTCAGGAAGAGATCGCGAGGCGCGGCTCCAAGATCAGCATCATCGGCGTGCCCAAGACCATCGACAACGACATCAACCTCGTGCCCCAGTCCTTCGGCTTCGACACGGCCGTGGAAAAGGCCACCGAGGCCATCCGCTGCGCCCACACCGAGGCCATCGGCGTGCTCAACGGCGTGGGGCTGGTCAAGGTCATGGGCCGCGAATCCGGATTCATCGCCGCCCAGGCCACGCTGGCGCTCAAGGAAGTCAATTACGTGCTCGTGCCGGAGTACCCCTTCGTCATGACCGGGGAGCGGGGGCTTCTGCCCTCTCTCGAGCTGCGCCTACGCGACCGGGGCCATGCCGTGATCGTGGCCGCCGAGGGCGCGGGGCAGAACCTGCTTACGGACACGGGCCTGCGCGACGCCTCGGGCAATCCCGTGCTCGGGGACATTGCCGACTTTTTAACCGGCGAGATCGAGGCCTATTTCCATGCGCGCAAAATGCCCATGACGCTCAAGTTCATCGACCCGAGCTACATCGTGCGCTCGGTGCCGGCCAACGCCAACGACCGGGTTTACTGCGGCTTTCTGGGGCAAAACGCCGTACATGCGGCCATGGCCGGCAAGACGGGCATGGTGGTGTCGAAACTCGGCTCGCGCTACGTGCACCTGCCGCTCGACCTCGTGACGCTTAGGCGCAAAAAGCTCAACATCGCCTCGGACTACTGGCGCGCGGTCATCGAATCCACGGGCCAGCACAGCGTGACGCCTTTTACCGACGATCCCGGGATCTTCTGCCCGATGGCCTGAGCGGCCGTTTCGAGGCGGCGGGAAGGGGAGAATGCAGGAGCGCGGGCGCGCGCCTGCAACGAGACTTGTCCGAGAGGGAAAGGCGGCACGGGCCGCCTTTCCCTTTTTTATTCCTTGCCCCAGGCGGCCAGGGCGCGCAGGGCGAATTCCAGCAGTTCTTCCGGGGCGCGTTCGGGCAGGCTGGCGTGGGCGCAGGCGAGGTAGAGCGGCTCGCGCTCGGCAAGCGTGGCGGCGATCTCCTCGCGCAGGCCGAGCTCCGTGAGTCTGGGCCGCTGCGCCTCGTTGCAGTCGGCCATGAGCCGCGAGGCCAGCCGCTCGGGGTCGGCCTGGAGATAAAAGACCAGCCCGCGTGCGAGGACTTCCCGGTTTTCCGGCATGAGCACCGCGCCGCCGCCCGTGGCCACCACCTGCCCTGCGCGCTTGCCCGTCTCGGCCACGATGGCCGCCTCGGCCAGGCGGAAGGCGTCCCAGCCTTCGCGGCCGACGAGGGCGGCGATGGTTTCCCCGTGTTTTTCCACGAAAACGGCGTCCAGGTCGATAAACGGCCGCCCGAGGCGTGCGGCGAGCATCTTGCCGAGCGTGGTCTTGCCCGAGGCCCGGGGTCCGATGAGGTAGATGTTGCGGTCGTCGGCAGGGGGCATGGCGCTCTCCGGCTTGGGCTGGCGGGCGCGTCGCGCCGCCGCGACCGGGAAATAGCGTCCGGGAGGCTCTTTGTCGAGCGGAGGGTGTAACCGGGCCGGTACCTCGCGCGCCTCAATTCCCGGCGGACGGACGCGGGCGGCCGGATCACCCGGCGCGACGCGCGTGCGGTCGCACGACACGGCATGTGCGGCGGGAAGAGGACGTGGCGGAAAGCGGGACACACCTGGACGGCATCGACGACGCCTCCCTGGCCAGGGAGGCGGCAGGGGGCGATCAGCGCGCATTCGCCGCGCTGGTTTCGCGGCACAAGGCCGCGGTGCTCCATCTGGTTTCGCGCTTTTGCGACGATCCCGACGGCATGGAGGATCTCGCCCAGGAGGTCTTCGTCAAGGCCTACCTCAACCTCGGCGCGCTGCGCAACGGCGCGGTCTTTCGCGGCTGGCTGCACCGCATCGCGGCCAACACCTGCATCGACTGGCTGCGCCGGCGCAAGGCCGAGGCCGGGCTCGTGGACGGCCTGGAGGAAGGCCTTGCCGACGAGCGCGACATGGAGCGCCTGGAAGCGCGCGAGGCCAGACGCCGGCTGGAATCGGCCATGACCACGGTGCTCGGGCAACAGGACCGCACGCTCGTGGTCCTTTTGGGCCTCGAAGGCAAAAGCGTGGAAGAAGTCGCGGCCATCACCGGCCTGTCACGGGTCAACGTCAAGGTGCGGGCCTTTCGTGCCCGGCGCAAGCTGCGGGCGTTTCTGGAAAAGGATTACGCCTGAGCCCTATTCGTTGCGCAGAAGCGGCAAGGCCTTTTCCGCCAGGGCGCGGGCCACGCCGGCAAGCCCCAACGCCAGCGTCAGCGCGGCGGCCAGCCCGACCGTGGCCACGGCCGGCCCCGGAAAAAAGCGGAACGGCAGCTCCAGAAACGCCGTCACGAACGCAAAGGCCAACACCGCTCCCAGCCCCAGCGCCGTAAACCCCGCGAGCACGCCGAGAAAGGCGTTTTCCGCAAGCAGCATGACAAGCACCTGCCGCCGGCTTGCGCCGCATACCTTGCACAGCACCGCCTCGTAGCGACGCCGCCGCATGCCCGCGGCCATGGTCTGCACGAGCACCATCATGCCCACGGCCAGCGTGGCCCCGGCGGCCACCGTCACGGCCCGGGCCACCTTTTCGGCGATGGCCATCACGTCGGCCAGGGCGTCGCCGACGCCGATGGCCGTGATGTTGGGAAAGCGGTCCGTGACCGCGGCGAAGACCGCTTCGCCGGGGTCGCCCGGTGCGGCGTCGTCCACGTAGGCCGTGGCCAGGCTGGTCATGGGCAGCCCGTCGAGGCTCCCCGGGGAAAAGACGAACACGTAGTTGATGCCGAGGCTCAGCCAATTGACGCGGCGCAGGCTGGCCACCGTGGCCGTGATGTCCCGGCCGAGCACGTTGACCGTCACCGTGTCGCCGACGCCAAGTCCCAGGCCCTTGGCCACGCCTTCCTCCACGGAAACCAGCGGCGGCCCGGCATACGCGTCCGGCCACCACGCGCCGGCGACGATCCGGCTGCCCCGGGGCAGACGCGCGGCGTAGGTCAGGCCCCGGTCGCCCTGCACGGCCCAGCGCACGTCCTCGTCGACATCCACCGCCTCGGCCGGCACGTCCTTGATCCGGGTGATGCGTCCCCGGATCATGGGCGAGGTTTCCACCCGCGTGACGCCCGCGATGGCCCGGGTCACGGCCAGAAACTCGGCGGTCTGGCCGGGCTGGATGTCCACGAAGAAAAAGGCCGGCGCGGCGCGGGGAATGTCTTCGGTCGCGGCCTGGCGGAAATTGGCCTCGACCAGGGTCATGGCGCAAAGCGTGGTCAGGCCGAGCCCGAGCGCGGCGAGCACCGGCCCCACCTGGTTGCCCGGACGCGACAGGGCGCGAAGGGCCAGGCCCACGGGGCCGTGGCGGCGGCCGGGA
>DQED01000027.1:7476-8352 GCA_003525525.1 Desulfovibrio sp. | reverse complement strand
CGGACGCGCTCGAGGCGGCGCTTGTCGAGGGGCTTTCGGGCGCCGGGCCGTGCGTGGCGGCGGTGCGTTGCGGCCCGGGGGCCTTGCCTGGAGCTGCGGCGGTTCCGGTGCCCGACGTCCTTGCATGATGCGTTTTTGCAACTAATCCGACAAAACCAGTCCACTGTTTCGTTGCAGAAATACCCGCAACGTGCTCGGGTATGTTGCAGCTTTGCATAGATTGATGCGAAATCGCAACATGCTCGATGCCCCACGCGCGTGCTCCCCGCGCGCCACGCTTTCCTCCCGTCACGATTTCCGTAAATTTCATCAATAAAATAAAAGCATTCACTGCCATATCCCGTCAGACGTCCGACGAATAGCATGCATCTTGCTGTTCCTGCCCGACCCGGCCGCCCAGGCGTTCCTCGCGCGGCCCCTGACAACATGACCCTGGTGCGATCCGACGGATCGATTCCCGACGCCCGGTGCGCGGCGCCTTCCTGGCGTCGCGCCCGGGAGGTGCCGGACGGCGACGGCGGCAAGGCGTTTTCGGATGTTGCATTTGTGCAGCCGGACGCCGCGGCGCGCGATCGCGCCCAGGGCGGCGGCAAAGGCCGCGATACCCGGCGTGTGGACTCCGATAAACGCTTGCAGTCGAAAAGGAGATCAACGGATGGAGCCGAACATGGCCGCCTGCCTGGCGGAAACCACCAAATTCCAGAAGCTGTGCGGCATTCTCGACCATTACGGTCGCCACCCCGCCCGCCTCGTGCCCATTTTGCAAGCCCTGCAGGAAGAATACCGCTACCTCCCCGAGGAAGTGCTCTCCTACGTGGCCACCTCCCTGGGCATCCCCGCGGCCAACGTCTTCGGCGTGGCCACCTTCTACGCCCA
>DQED01000027.1:0-7449 GCA_003525525.1 Desulfovibrio sp. | reverse complement strand
TGCGACGGCACCGCCTGCCACGTCAAGCACTCCATCCCCATCCTCGAAGCCCTGCGCGACCGCCTGGGCCTGTCCGAGGAAGAGGCGACCACGCCGGACATGCTCTTCACCGTCGAGACCGTGGCCTGTCTGGGGGCCTGCGGCCTGGCCCCGGTCATGGTCATAAACGAGGACGTCTACGGCCAGATGACCCCGCAGCGCGCCGTGTCCCTCATCGATGGCATCCGCGCCAAGGAGCTGCAGTAATGGAAGGTCCCATTCAGGATTCCGCCGTCGCCCCCGCAACCGCCGCGCAGGCGGGCGTGCGCCGGGTGATCGTGTGCGCCGGCACCGGCTGCGTGGCCAACGGCTCCAAAAAGGTGCTCGCCGCCCTGGAAAAACAGATGGCCGCCGCCGGCCTCGACGTCGTTTTGGAATTTAGGCCCGAAGGCCACGGCGACGGCGTGCGCGTCTCCCACAGCGGCTGCCAGGGCTTTTGCCAGATGGGGCCGCTCGTCACCATCCTGCCCGAGAACATCCTCTATACGAAGGTCTGCGAGGAGGATGTCCCGGACATCGTGAACCTCACCCTGCTGCGGGGCGAACCCGTGGAGCGCCTGCTCTACGTCGAGCCGCGCACCCGGGAAAAGTGCCTCGGCCCGGACCAGATTCCCTTCTACCAGCGCCAGCACCGCAGCGTGCTCAAGGAATGCGGCTTCATCGATCCCGACGAGATCAGGGAATACGTGGCCCACGGCGGCTACGCGGCCGCGCGCAAGGCCTTTGCCGAGATGGACGGCAAGGCCGTGTGCGACGTCATTGCCGCATCGGGCCTGCGCGGCCGCGGCGGCGGCGGTTTCCCCACCGGCCGCAAATGGGAGGCCGCCCGCGTCCAGGACAACGCCAAGAAATACGTCATCTGCAACGGCGACGAAGGCGACCCGGGCGCGTTCATGGACCGTTCCGTCATGGAGGGCAACCCCCACTGCGTCATCGAGGGCATGATGATCGCCGCCCGGGGCATCGGCGCGGACGAGGGCTACATCTACGTGCGCGCCGAATATCCCCTGGCCGTGCGGCGCATGCGCCAGGCCGTGGCCGACGCCGAGGCCGCCGGGTTCCTCGGCGACGACCTCTTCGGCTCGGGCCAGTCCTTCCGCCTGGAAGTCATGGAAGGGGCCGGCGCGTTCGTGTGCGGCGAGGAAACGGCGCTGATGGCCTCCATCGAGGGCCGGCGCGGCATGCCCGCGCCAAAGCCGCCGTTTCCGGCGCAAAAGGGCCTGTGGCGCAAGCCCACGGTCATCAACAACGTCGAAACCCTGGCGCAGGTGCCCCGCATCGTCATGGGCGGCGCGGCCAAGTACCGCGAGTGCGGCACCGAGAAGTCCCCGGGCACCAAGACCTTTGCGCTCACCGGCCACGTCTGCAACACGGGCCTGATCGAAGTGCCCTTCGGCACGACCTTGGGCGAGATCGTGCTCAACATCGGCGGCGGCGTCACCGACGACCGGGGCCTGATCGACAAGGCCGGGTTCAAGGCCGTGCAGATCGGCGGCCCCTCGGGCGGCTGCCTGACCCCGGACCTGCTCGACCTGCCCCTCGATTTCGATTCCCTGCGCTCCGTCGGGGCCATGGTCGGTTCCGGCGGCCTGGTCGTCATGAACCAGAAGACGTGCATGGTCTCCGTGGCCCGCTTCTTCATGGAATTCACCCAGCGCGAGTCCTGCGGCAAGTGCGTGTTGTGCCGCGAGGGCACCAAGCAGCTGCTGGCGCTGCTTGACGACGTCATCGAAGGCCGGGGCACGGCCGAGACCCTCGAGCTGCTCGAAACCCTCGGCCACGCCGTGCAGATCGGCTCGCTTTGCGGCCTGGGCAAGACCGCGCCCAACCCCGTGCTCTCCACGCTCAAGCATTTCCGCAAGGAATACGAGGAGCACGTCTTCGAGAAGCGCTGCCGGGCCGGGCGCTGCAAGGCGCTCGCCCGTCCGAGCATCAACCCCGCCGTGTGCAAGGGCTGCCGCCTGTGCGTGAAAGCCTGTCCGGTCGGGGCCATCATGGGCGAGAAAAAACAGCCCCACCGCATCGACGAGGGGCTTTGCGTCAAATGCGGCGCGTGCGCGGCGGCCTGCAAGTTCGGCGCGGTGGAGGGAATCTAGCCATGGCCAAGAATACCGAAAACTCGGTCGTCATCGACGGCAAGGTCGTTCCCATCGAAGGCGAGCGCAACCTGCTCGAACTCATCCGCAAGGTCGGCATCGACCTGCCGACCTTCTGCTACCACTCCGACCTCTCGGTCTACGGCGCCTGCCGGCTGTGCCTGGTGGAAGTGAAAAACCGCGGCATCATGGGCGCGTGCTCGACGCCCCCGGAGCCGGGCATGGAGATCCGCATCCACACCAAGGAGCTGCGCGAGATCCGCAAGATCGCCGTGGAATTGCTGCTGGCAAACCACGACCAGAGCTGCCCGACCTGCTTCCGCAACGGCGCGTGCAAGCTCCAGGAGATCGCGCGCAAGCTCGGCGTGTCCCAGGTGCGCTTCAAGCCCATCCAGGAGCCCGTGGCCGTGGACGTTTCCTCGCCGTCGCTCGTGCGCGACCCCAACAAGTGCGTGCTGTGCGGCGACTGCGTGCGCATGTGCTCGGAAATCCAGGGCATCGGGGCCATCGGCTTCGCCTACCGCGGCCACAAGACCGCGGTGCTGCCGGCCTTCGGCAAGGGCCTGGCCGACGTCGAGTGCGTCAACTGCGGCCAGTGCTCGAGCGTGTGCCCGACCGGTGCGCTGACGCCCAAGTCCGAGATCGAGGACGTCTGGAACCTGCTCGCCGACCCGGACGTGACCGTGGTCGCGCAGATCGCCCCGGCCGTGCGCGTGGGCATCGGCGAGTGCTTCAACACGCCCGCCGGCGAGCCGATCATGGGCCGCGTGGTCGCGGCCATGAAGACCATCGGCTTCGACCAGGTCTACGACACCACCTTCGCCGCCGATCTCACGGTCATCGAGGAGGCCGAGGAGTTCCTGGCGCGAAAGGCCAGGGGCGAAAAGCTCCCGCAATTCACCTCCTGCTGTCCCGGCTGGGTGCAGTTCGCCGAGCAGTACTTCCCGGAACTGCTGCCGAACCTGTCCTCCTGCCGCTCGCCGCAGCAGATGTTCGGCTCGCTCGTCAAGGAAATGCTGCCCGAACAGCTGGGCATCCCGCGCAAGAAGCTGGCCATCGTCTCGGTCATGCCCTGCACGGCGAAGAAGTTCGAGGCGCGCCGCCCCGAGTTCGCCAAAGACGGCAGCCCGGACGTGGACTACGTGCTGACCACCCAGGAGCTCGCGCGCATGATCGAGCAGGCGGGGCTGCGCTTTAATGACCTCGAGCCCCAGTCGCGCGACATGCCCTTCGGCTTCGGCACGGGCGCGGGCGTGATCTTCGGCGCGTCCGGCGGCGTCACCGAGGCCGTCCTGCGCTACGCCGCCGAGAAGGTGACGGGCGAGACCCTCTACAATACCGACTTCAACGAGGTGCGCGGCGATTCGGGCCTGCGCGAGGTCAACATCGAAGTCGGCGGCGCGACCCTGCGTCTGGCCGTGGTCTACGGCCTGGCCAACGCCCGCGTCGTGGCCGAGAAGGTCAAGGCCGGGAAGTGCGACTACGACCTGATCGAGGTCATGGCCTGTCCCGGCGGCTGCGTCGGCGGCGCGGGCCAGCCCGTCAACCTGGACCTGGCCGTGCGCAAGCGCCGCGCCAAGGGCCTGTACAAGAGCGACAAGGGCCGCCAGCTGCACAAGGCCCAGGACAACATCTTCGTCAACCAGTGCTACGCCAAGTTCCTGGGCGACATCGGCGGGCACAAGGCCCACGAGCTGCTGCACACCGGCTACCAGAGCCGCCGTCGCATCACCGACGAGACCCTGGTGCTGCTCGGCGATCCCAAGGAGCCGCGCATCCAGGTGCAGGTCTGCCTGGGCACGAGCTGCCATCTGCGCGGCGCGCAGGAAATCTTAAACGGCCTGCTCGCGCACATCATCGATCAGGGCCTGGAAAACGCCGTGGTCGTCAAGGCGTCGTTTTGCCACGAGCAGTGCGCCAGCGGCCCCAACGTGCAGGTCGGGGGCGAGACGCTCAGCCACTGCACCCTGGAATCGGTTCTGGCCGCCCTGGACCGCCACCTGCAAAACCCCCTGCCGCCAACGGCCCAAACGGCCGGCTGCGGCTGCACCTGCGGCAAGGGATAAAAAATCCTCGCGCGGCGCGCGGCGGTCCGGGACCGTCCGCACGCCGCGCGGGCCTGCTGGCGGGCTCGCTCCTTCGGGGGCGGGTCCGTTTCTTTTGGGCAAAGGGGAGGACTCGGGAGTTACGAGCGTCCGCCGAGTTCGCCGCTGCGCCGTATGGCGCGCAGTAGCCGCAGCCCGAGCACGATGGCCCAGAGGCAGCCGAGCGCGCCGAAAAGCGAGACGTCGAAAACCCGCGGCGGCACGCGGCTGGCGAGCAGCATGCACGAGCCGAGAAACAGCGCCGCCGTGACGATGCCGTAGACCAGCCGGTTGACCGTGCCGTCCAGGCCCTTGTGGTCCAGGCGCACGTCGAGGCGGCCGTCGCGGGCGCGGCGCAGGATCTCGGCGGCGTCGCGGGGCAGCGTTTCGAACAGGGCGTTCCAGTCGCGCGCGCCGCGCCGCAGCTTGGAAAACACCTCGCCCGGGGAGAAGCGGCGGGCGAGGATCTTGGCGGCGTAGGGCGTGAGGACCTCGATCAGCGAAAACCCCGGGTGCAACTGGCGCGAGGCCCCTTCCAGGACCACGAACACCTTGAGCAAATGGGCCACGGTCGGCGGCAGCAGGATGCCGTGGCGGCGCACCAGGGCGGCCATGTCCCCGAGCGCGCCGGACAGGTCGAACGCGCCCACGGACTGGCCGGCGTAGTCGGCGACGAATTCCTCCACGTCGGCGGCGAGCGCCTGCCTGTCGAGCCCCGGCGGCACGCGCCCCAGGCGCATGACCTGTTCGGTGAGCGCCTCGGCGTCGCCCGAGGCCACGGCGAGGAGCGCGTCTTCCAGGGCGCGGCGCGTGCGCTCGTCGATGCGCCCGACCATGCCGCAGTCGAGCAGCCCCAGCCGGTCGCCGGGCAGGATCAGGAGGTTGCCCGGGTGCGGGTCGGCGTGGAAGAAATTGTCGCGAAAGATCATCTCCAGAAAGATGTCCGCCGCGTTTTTGGCCAGGCGCGTGCGGCGCGCGGACTCCTCGGGCGTGGCCGGCGCGGCGGCGAGCGCGGCCACGGACTCCCCGTCGAGCTCCTCCATGGTGAGCACGCGCCTGGCGCTTTGGCCCGGGAACGTGCGCGGGAAAACCACGCGCGCGTCGCCGCTGAAATTGGCGGCGAAATGGCGCAGGTTGCGCTCCTCGCGCGTGAAATCGAGCTCGCGCAGGATGGTGCGGCGCATCTCCGCGGCCACGGCCAGGGGCTGGTACAGGCGCAGTTCCACGATGCCGCGCTCGGCAAGCTCGGCCAGTCCCATGGCGATGTCGAGGTCGGCGCGCACGTCCTCCTCGATGCCCGCATGCTGCACCTTGACCACCACCCGCGACCCGTCGGCGAGGATCGCCCGGTGCACCTGGCCGATGGAGGCCGAGGCGACGGGCGTTTCCTCGAAGGCGGAAAAGTGCGCTTCCGGGGGCGCGCCGAGTTCGGCCTCGATGGTGGCGCGCACGACCTCCGGGGCGTCCGGGGCGGTGTCCTCGCGCAGTTTGGCCAGTTCCGCCGCCGTCTCCGGGCCGACGAGGTCCGGGCGCGTGGACAGGATCTGCCCGATCTTGACGGCCGTGGCCCCGAGTTCGGTCATGGCCAGGCGCAGCCGCGCCTCGCGCGTGAGCCCCGACAACGTCGCCCCGGCCGGCCCCTTGAGCGTGCCGCGGAAAAAGGACGTGTCCGTGGCGGCCAGGAACTCGGCCAGCCCGTACTTGGCCAAAACTCCGGCGATTTCCGTGAACCGCCGGGCGTTTCGGGCCAGATGCGGGATGGTGGCCAGGGAGAACATGCGACCCCGGCCCTAGTCCACCGGGCACAGCGGCTTTTCGCGCCGCCAGCGGAAGGCTTCCACGGTGTTGGCCATGAGCGTGGCGATGGTCATGGGGCCCACGCCCCCGGGCACCGGGGTGATGGCCGAAACGAGGTCCAGGACGTTTTCGTAGTCCACGTCGCCGCAGAGCTTGCCGTCGGGCAGGCGGTTCATGCCCACGTCCACGATGACCGCGCCGGGCTTGACCATGTCGCGGGTGATGCGTTTCGGCTTGCCGATGGCCGGCACGAGCAGGTCGGCCTGGCGGCACACGGCCGCGAGGTCCGGGGTGCGCGAGTGGCACATGGTCACGGTGGCGTTGCCGAAGGGCGTTTGCGCGGAGAGCAGCATGGCCATGGGCTTGCCCACGATGTTGCTGCGCCCGACGACCACGGCCTGTTTTCCGGCCGGGGAAAGGCCGTAGTATTCGAGCAGCTTCATGACGCCGAAGGGCGTGCAGGGCTTGAGTCCCGGCAGGCCGATGGAAAGCCGGCCCACGTTTTCCGGGTGGAAGCCGTCCACGTCCTTTTTCGGGTCGATGATCGCCAGGCAGCGGTTGGCGTCGAGGCCGCGCGGCAGGGGCAGCTGGAGCAGGATGCCGTCGATGTCGTCGCTTTCGCACAGCTCGGTGATATGGCGCTCCAGGGCGCACTGCGTGGTCCCGGCGTCGAGCCGCCAGATGCGCGAGGCGATGCCCACTTCCTCGCAGGCTTTCTCCTTGTAGCGCACGTAGACCTGGGAGGCCGGGTCGTCGCCGACGAGGATGACGGCCAGATGGGGCGGCCGGCCGCATTCCCGGGTGATGGCGTCGACGTCGTTGCGGACTTTGAGCCGCAGCTCGGCCGCGACTTTTTTCCCGTCAATCAAAAGCATGGCTGTCTCTCCTTTGCATCGCCGGAAAAGCGGGTTTTCCGGGCAGAAACCGGTGCGGCCGCAAGGCGTGCGCGTCCTTTTCTCCCTTAGCCGCCAATGCCTGCCCGCGTCCACCGTTCAATCGGCGTTTTGCAGCAGATGGCGGCGCAGGAAATCCACGGTCATCATTTGCGCTTTCCCGGCGTCTTCGCCGGAAAAGCCGTGCCCGGCCCCGGGAAAAACCCGCATCGTGGCCTGTCCGCCGCATGCCCGGGCCAGGTCGATCAGCGCCTTGCCCTCCGCGGGCGCGACGACGGCGTCGGCGTCGCCGTGCAGTTCGAGCAGGGGCGGCAGATGCCGGACGGCATCCCGGAACACGCTCGGGACGCCGCCGTAATAAACGACCAGGGCGGCGATGCGCGGGTCGGTTCCGGCGACGCCGGCAGCCAGAAACCCTCCCTGGGAAAACCCGAGAAGCCCCACGCGTCCCGAGGACAGGGCGCCGGCCAGGATGTCGCCCGCGACGTCGCGCACGAGCCCGGCCCAGGCCGCGGCCCGCTCCCGGAAAAGGGCCTGGCG
>DQED01000028.1 GCA_003525525.1 Desulfovibrio sp. | reverse complement strand
ACGGTGACGCCGTGGTCCATGGGGACGATGATGGCGCGGTGGGTGTTGCGATTGAAAATGCGTTCGAGGCGGACGGCTTTACCCAGCAGCATGACGGTCTCCTTGCGGTTTGGCCTTTACAGGGGGCGGACGCCGGCGTCAGGAAACAAAAAGGGCCGCCGGCTTGATGCCCGCGGCCCTGGAGTGGCTCGTTGCGGTTGTTCTAATTCGACCGCACCCCTCCCTGACCACGGGCGTGGCTAAACCAGAACCAAAAATAAAACCCGGAGGTCAGGTTGGCGAGGGATTGCATGGCCAGAGAGCTACGCGGGCGGGAGGGAAGTTGTCAAGGGCTTTCTTCCCGCATTCGGCCGGGACTCTTTTTCCGATCTTGCGGGTGCCCGGATGCGCTTCGTTCCTCGTTGCAAACCGGGGGGCGATTGACTAGACGGAATGCAACGGTTTGGCGGCAAGTGCCGGGTACGCTTGCCAATGGTGTTGGTGCTCACTGCGAAGGAACGAGAACACGATGTCGTCACGATCCAGAAAATCCTCATGGATCTTGTCGAGGGGCGTTGTGCGCAGAATATGTCAAGTGGACGAGCGTATTATCGGAATCGAGTTTTCGTGGTGTAGCAGAGCTCTGTGGTAAAATATAAAATTCTTGGAATATTATGCGCTGCTTGCCTTTTTTGCAAACGGTTTATCTGGTTAAGCTTGCCATTTTCGTATCCATTTTAGCGCTTGAGGGATTGGCAAATGTCTACGTACATTATTATCCAATTCCTATGCGCCAGAATATTATATTCGGCGTGCACAATGGTCGCGATGACTCCTTTTTAATGGAGTATGACCCCCTGCTGGGGTATCGGCTCAAAAACGATCACAACGATGCGGCGTTATTTGTGGACTCCACTGGCCGGACATTTCCGAAAACAAAACCGCCACATACCTACCGGATAATCTGTCTTGGCGGGTCCGATACGTATGGCATCGGCGCAGACAAGAGCCATTCCTACCCGGCGCTTTTGGAAAAGTGGCTTCGTTTGACCTACGGGGGCTGCGGCAAGCGCTTCGAGGTCATCAATGCAGGGCTTATGGGGTATCATAGCTGGCATTCCAGGATTCGGACGGATCTGGAGCTCGCCGCTTTGTCTCCGGACGCCTATCTGGTCATGGACGCGGTCAATGACCTGATGTCCGCCATGGCTATCGACAACGAGGAGAGCTTTTCCCGGGAACGGCAGGCCGTCCTGGAATCGACCCGAATCCAGAAGTCGGGCCTGCTCGGCTTTCTGCGCGGATTCGGCGATTATGCGTACAACAATCTCGTACTGTACCGCGTGGCCGTCCATCTCGCCAAGGGAAGGATGCTCGGACCGGAAAAAGAAAATGTGGCCCGAAGGCTGCGCCTGTTCGGCTATGAGGACAACATGCGCCACATCATCGCTCGCGCCGGCAGCCAGGGTGCCGTGGTCCTTGTGCTCAACTACCCCTGGCAAGCATGCAATGACGCAGCCACGCCCATCGGGCTGTACCGGAATGCGGGCGTCTATTTCACGGCGGCCAACCGGGAACTGGCCGCAGAGGCCAAAACGCCCCTGGTGGACTTGCAGCCCCTTTTCAACGAGGCGACGCATCCGGCAGGCTCCCAAGACCGGCTGTACGCCGACGAGTTCCATTTCACAAAGGCCGGCAATGCGCTCATCGATCAGGCCGTGGCCCAAGCGCTGTCGCAGGTGCCTTCCTTTCAGGCGTTCACCCGGGGGTGTCCGCCGGCATCAGCGTCGGTTGTCCTGACCCTGCTGCATCCGGTGCTGTATTTCACCAACGGTTGGCCTCGGCCGCCCGTGCATCTGCAGCCCCTGTCCCTCGTGTCCGCAGAGGGCGTGGTCCGGGAAGCGGCAGGCCCCCAGGGCTGGGAGACCCTCTCCGCGGGCAGGAAAGGTGGCAAGGCCCATATTCGGCTGCGTGTAGATGGAGCCCTCGCGCTCGCGCCCATGCCCGGAAACGGCCGGTTCAACACGTTTTTCTATCCACGGGTCAATGCGCCCGAAGACAGCGTCCGCGTGACGGACGCGCGCGGACAGGTGCTTTTCGACATGCACGGCCTTGCCGACGTCGGCTGGACCGGGATTTCGGAAAAGTATGGCTTGAACCTGCCCGCTCTCGCGCCGGGAGAGACGGTGGACATCGCCCTGGAGGGATTCGCCCAGGTGTGGTGCCCCAAGGGCAGGCTTTTTTTCACAGGTGACGCCCAGGGGCCGGGACAGTAACCGTTCTTCCGGCGTTCGGGCCGGGTGGTGTGTGCCCTAACCGCCGCAGCCGACGTTTCGCGCCTTCTCTTCGTCCCACACGCGAGATTCGAGGGACCCCCGGCACTGTCGCGTCGCCGGAGGTCCCTCCCCCTACGCCAACCCCAGGCGCTTGCGCGCCCGCTTCGCCGCTTCCACCATATGGGAAAGGGCGTCCGTGGTCTCGGGCCAGGCGCGGGTCTTGAGGCCGCAGTCGGGATTGGCCCACAGGCGCGCCGGGTCGATGACCGCGGCGGCGCGCAGGAGCAGCTCTTCCATTTCCTCGACCGACGGCACGCGGGGACTGTGGATGTCGTAAAGCCCGGGGCCGATTTCGTTGGGGTAGGCGAAGTCGGCGAAGGCCGAAAGCAGCTCCATGCGGCTGCGGCTGGCCTCGAGGCTGATGACGTCGGCGTCCATGGCCGCGATGGCGGGCACGATCTCGCCGAACTCGGCGTAGCACATATGCGTGTGGATCTGCGTTTCGGGCCGGGCCACGGCGGCGGTCAGGCGGAAGTCGTCCACGGCCAGGGCCAGGGCCATGTCCCAGTCCTTGCGCCGCAGCGGCAAGCCTTCGCGCAGGGCCGGCTCGTCGATCTGGATGACGCGGATGCCGGCGGCCTCGAGATCGGCCACCTCGTCGCGAAGCGCCAGCGCGATCTGGCGGCGGGTGGCTTCGCGCGGCTGGTCGTCGCGCACGAAGCTCCAGCACAGGATCGTCGCCGGCCCGGTGAGCATGCCTTTCATGGGCTTGTCCGTGCGCGAGGCGGCGAACGTCGAGAAGGCCACGGTCATGGGCGCGGGGCGCGAGACGTCGCCGTGGATCACCGGCGGCTTGACGCAGCGCGAGCCGTAGCTCTGCACCCAGCCGTTTTCCGTGAAGCAGAACCCGGCCAGGCGCTCGCCGAAATACTCCACCATGTCGCCCCGCTCGGCCTCGCCATGGACGAGCACGTCGAGCCCGAGCGCCTCCTGGCGCGCGACGACGTCGGCGATGGTGTCCTTGAGAAAGGCCTCGTAGCCGGCGGCGTTAAGGACGCCGCGCTTGAAGTCGCGCCGGGCGCGGCGGATCTCGGGCGTCTGGGGGAAGGAGCCGATGGTGGTCGTGGGCAG
>DQED01000281.1 GCA_003525525.1 Desulfovibrio sp. | reverse complement strand
GCTGGCGCTGGCCGCCGGAGAACATGTGCGGATAGCGGTCGGCGAATTCGGGGCGCAGGCCGACGCGCGCGATCATCGCGATCGCCGCCTCGCGCCGCTCGGCCGCGCTCATGCCGGTGTTGTTGACCAGGAGCGGCTCTTCGAGCGCGGCGCGGATGGTCTGGCGCGGGTTCAGCGAACCATAGGGGTTCTGGAACACCATCTGCACCGTCGGGCGCATCGCCTTGAGGCTCGCGCCGGCGATGCCGGTAACATCGCGGCCCTCGATCATCAATCGGCCGGAGGTCGGCGGTTCGATCAGGGTGAGCATGCGGCCGAGCGTCGACTTGCCGCAGCCCGATTCGCCGACCACGGCGACGATCTCGCCGCGCGCAACGGCGAGGTCCACGCCGTCCACGGCCGGCAGCGGCCCGGACGGGGCGTCGAAAACCGTGGTCAGGTTCTCCACGGAAAGCAGGGATTCATGCGTCATCCTGGCGTCCTGCCTCTCCCTACCGGCTTTGCCGGACTGCGGCAAGGCCGGGACGCAACGCGCGACGTGGCGGGGGCACCCCTTGCCACCAGGCATTGCCCGCGTTATAGGTTCAAAAAGGACTGTCTGTCTTTGCAAGGAGGATATCTCATGAGCTATCCGTATCGCTCGATGCCGTCGACGCAAGCCCGCGTCGAAGTCGTCAACGCCTTCATGCGCGGCGTGTACGGCTGGATGTGCCTGGGGCTTCTGCTCACGGCCGCGGCATCCGCTTTCACGGTTTCGAGCCCCGCCATGATGCAGGCCATTTTCGGCAATCAGATACTGTTTTTCGGCCTCATCATCGTCGAATTCGGCCTGGTGCTCGGCATCTCCGCCGCCATCAACCGCCTGTCCGCCGGCACGGCCAGCGGCCTGTTCCTGCTCTACAGCGCGCTCAACGGCGTGACGCTCGCCGCGATCTTCGCGGTCTACGCCAAGGCGGTGATCATCAACGCCTTCCTCGTCACGGGCGGCATGTTCGGGGCCATGAGCCTCTACGGCCTGCTCACGCGGCGCGACCTGACGTCGCTCGGCAGCTTCCTGTTCATGGGCCTGATCGGCATCATCATCGCCTCCGTCGTCAACATCTTCACCAAGAGCGCGATGATGGACTTCATCATCTCCTGCGTGGGCGTGCTGGTGTTCCTGGGACTGACCGCCTACGACACCCAGAAGCTCAAGGTCATGGGCGAGATGGCCCCGGCCGACGACGCCACCGCCGTGCGCCGGGGGACGATCCTCGGGGCGCTGACGCTCTACCTCGACTTCATCAACCTGTTCCTCATGATGCTGCGCCTTTTCAGCGGCTCCAACCGGGACTAGCGTCGCTTCCGCAAGGAATACGGCTGCGCAAGGCAGTCCGACTGGATACCTCATGTGGCCTTCGATAAATGCGGACGCGCGCTGCGCGGGCGTGATGCGAAGCGCCGCCCGGAACATCTTCCCGGAGAACGGAAGATGACCCGGCAACGGCATTCCCACGAAGCGGACCGCTGACCGTGGCCGGCGCAAGAAGACGACCGGAGGGGCGAAACCACCGCCCCTCCGCTTTTTTTTCACCCCGCGACCGCATCGTCGCCCTGTTGCGGCGGCTGCTGCTGGCGCTCATGGTCCCGGTCTCGCGTCTCTACGCGCTCTGGCTGCGGCTCCGCGTCCGGCTGCACGCTATGGGCCTTTGCCGCACCTGCCGCCCGGACGCCGTGGTCGTGGGCGTGGGCGGCATGTCGGCCGAAAGCCGGGGCCGGGTGCTGCTCACCTCCTGGCTGCTCGGCTGGGCCGGAGCCCAGGACGTGGGCGCGGCCGTGGTCGCGCCCCTGGCGGAGGCCAAACCGCCGGTCCTGCCCTACCAGGTCACGCCCGGCGGCGACCCCGACGACTCCGGCATCGAGGCGGCGCTGCTTGCGAGCTACGTGCCCGAGGCGCGCTGCCTCGTGGACGCCGACCCCATCCGCGCCGCGACCGCGGCCATGCTGGCCTTTTCCCCCCACATGCTCATCCTCCAGGACGCCCTCGGCGATCCCCGGCTGCGCCGGGACACGGAACTCGCCATCCTCACCGCCGACGACCTCGGCGCGGGCTGGAACCGCGTGTTTCCCGCCGGCAGTTGGCGGCGCGACGCCTCGGCCCTGCGAAACGCCTCGGCCTACTGCGTCTTCGCCGGCCCGGCCGGCCTCGACGCCGCCCTGGCCGCCGCCAAAGGTCGCCTGGGAGCCACGGGCAAGCCCATCTTCAGCCTCACGTTCGACATCTGGCGCTGGCGCGGCCAGGGCGGCGTCATCGCGCCGGACGAACTGGCCGCGTCGCCCTACATCGCCATCCTCGGCGAATCCGACCGGGAGCTTTTGCCCGACATGCTGCGCCGCCACATCGGCGCGTCCCCCCGGATGATCTTCTTCGTCCACGACCGCCACCGCTTCACCCGCCAGGATTTCGAATTCCTGCGCGCCGACGCGGAGAGGCTCAAGGCCCGCAACATCCTGACCTCGCCGCGCTTCGAGCTGAAGCTGCGCCAGGGCGGCACGGGCCTTTACGGCCATGCCGTGTGGACCTATGATCCTGAAGTGGTGTTCGGCCCGAGCCTCAACACCGACCAGTCCTTCCTCGCCTGGTGGGAGTCGGCGTTCCTGTCCGCCGCCAAGGGCCGCATCCGGCCGCGGTGACACTGGAGAGCGAATAATTGAGGAAAGGGAAGCCTCCGGCGGCCAAAGGGCTGGCGCCCTCTGGACTCCCGTTTGGGTTGCAGACCGCAACGCGCCCCTTGAAGGCTGGTTCCACGTGATCCGGCTTGTCTCCGAACCACGGAGGAAATGTTCCATGCCGCCCCCCCTGCGCCTTGCCGTCGTCCTGGCCCTGCTCCTGACGCTGTCCTGGAGATGCGAGCCGGCGGCCGCGCGGCAGGATACGCCGGAAGTGCGCCTGGGCCTTGTCGCCACGTTCAGCGGCGAGGGCTTCCGCGCCGGACGCGACGC